>CAJORD010000183.1 GCA_905236605.1 uncultured Synergistales bacterium
CATTATGACGACTGGCGCGGAGTTGCCGCAGACATGGCACTCGAATTTAACGCCGCTATAGATGACGTAATCAGCGACAATTACAAGAGCGCTTATCAACATGTCAACGATGCTTACTTCAAATACTACGAAGTCCAAGGCGTTGAACGCACAGTTATGTATGCAATTTCTGCTGCAAGAGTTAATCACATTGAAGGACAATTCCGCGATATAAAGCACGTCTTACTTGGCAATCAAGAGAAAGAGAAATCTTTATTATTACAACAAATTGAAGACTTGAAAATCAAAGTTTATAAAGATTCGATGGTGCTTGACGGTAAAGCAGAAATTTCAGCCCCTGACAGCGTCGGACAAGCGATTTATACTGATACACAAGTTTCAAAGCCTGCGTTAGTTGCGAGTGTCCCTACACAGCCACAAACGCAGAGCGAAACTGTTACAACAACTGCCTCATCTGAAAATAAAGCGCCGGTTAATCGCGATTGGCTTACATTTGTAACAGCGTTCGGACTTTTAGTACGAGAAGGTCTTGAAGCGATTTTAGTAATCGTGGCTATCGTTGCTTACCTGATTAAGACCGGAAATAAGAACATGTTAAAAGGCGTGTATCTTGGCTCATTGGCGGCCATAGTTGCGAGTGTGATTTTAGCGTGGGCACTCGAAGAACTCATGGGCGAACAAAGCGGCGTAGCACGCGAACTTCTTGAAGGCTGGACAATGTTTTTAGCTGTTGCAGTTTTGTTTTACGTCAGCAACTGGATGTTATCAAAAGCCGATACAATCGCATGGGAGAACTACATTAGCGGCAAAGTTCAACAGTCAATAGATTCAAAGAGCCAATGGACATTAATTTTTGCAGCGTTTATTGCAGTCATGCGTGAAGGCGCAGAGCTGATTTTATTCTATTCAGCGGCATTTACGGGCGGTATGAGTAATCCAACTTACATAGCATACGGAATCGGCGCTGGAATTTTAGTACTTGTAGCTGTATGGATAGCATTTAGATATTTCAGCGTGAAACTTCCGTTGAGAGCTTTCTTTATGTTCACAAGCATCTTGCTATTCTTAATGTGCATTTCATTCATGGGCAAGGGCGTTGTAGAACTCACAGAAGCAGACGTAATCACGGGTCGCACTGTCATTCCGGCGATGAATGGATTTTCAATCGAAATTTTGAGCATTTACGACAGAGCAGAAACACTTATCCCGCAGATAATGCTTGTAATTGCAGCGTTATGGATAATGCTCCCTCATATGTTCAGAAAAAAGAAAAAGGCATAAATTGCCCCGCTTGCAACAGGGCATTTATCAAAAAACAATTTATTCAGGAGGTATTTTACTATGAAAAAGTTAGTTTTGGTAGTAATGATTTTGGCGCTTGCGACAGGAACAGCGTTTGCAGCAGGTGTGGCCGCCCCGATGACAATGAAGCCGGGCGAAGTTGGATTTGAGGAAATTCCAATCGGTGAAACACAAGTCGGCCCTTACAACGTCGCTGCGGTCTATTTCCAGGCTGTTGACATGTACCCGGTAGGCAAAAACCCCTCAAGAGAAGATTCAGACATGCACCTTGAGGCAGATATTCACCTTAAACCAGAAGCAGCAATCGCTTACGGCTTCGGCAATGGCGAAGACATCTGGCCGGCGTACCTTACAGTCAAATACGAAATTGCAAAAATCGATGGCAAAGTTGTAATGGACGGTTCATTCATGCCCATGAACGCAGATGATGGCCCGCACTATGGCGCAAACATCAAAAAAGGACTTGCAGTAGGACCCTACAAACTCCGCTTCATCATTGAGCCGCCTACGGATTATTTGCTTCACACTGACGACGAAACCGGCGTACCTGCAAAGGACGATGCAAAGAATTTCTTCCAGACTTATACAGTAGAGTTTGATTGGAATTACACCGGCGAGCAGCTTCAGAACGACTAGTATTAATCAAGATTTGTAAATTTAGGAGTGAGGATAAAATCCTTGCTCCTAATTCTTATTGTAAGGAGGAATGAAAAATTCTTAAATATCTTGTGGCTGTAACTGACCAATTAGCGGCATTTGCTTTAGTTTGGGGAATGATTTTCAGCTTCTCTCACTCATTTGAAACACAAAAAATTAAGAAAGCAGCATTTATATTTTCTATTTTAGGTCTAGTGGCTGGCTGTGTGCTTTTTGGCCTTAGAGTTTATGACCCAAAAGGCATGAATGTATTTTTAATTGCATTAAATAGAAAGTTAGCTGTAACTATAGCCGTGCTTTCATTGTCATCACTTGTTTTGATGCTTATTACATGGCTGATGAATAAAAAAATTTTCAAACTTACAAGTTTATTTTTGCTTGGAATTTTAGTATCAGTTGTATTTTCTTATTTATTGCCTCCAGTTTTGCAATACACGCGCGAATTTATTTATTTTGGAGAATCTGGCATTAGCACTAATGCGATGTTGCGTGCGTTAGGCTTCACGCTTGGAATTATAGTTTGCCTTTTGCTCGCGTTAAGTTCTTATGAAGTTCATCAATCTTTACGCAATGCCAACGAACGGTATTTATTTTTATCAGCTTCGATTTTAATACTTGTATTTGAATACGGAGCAACAGCGATTACAGCTCTTCAACGCTTGCGAATACTAAAAACTTCGGACGCAATTTTTAATATTTCCGTCTTTGATGTAATGATTTGGCGTGGTGCTAATCCCAACGCATTTTTATACGCCCAACTTGTATTAGCGTTAATAATGTTGTGTTTTGTAATTGGAACTCACTTAAAACCGACTGGAGAGTTTGCTAACCGTGCGCTATTACGAAAAGAGAAAGCAAGATTAAGAGATTGTCGCCGCTGGTCGTGGAGTTTGTGTGTATTGGGTGTGATTGCGGTTTTTATAGTTGTAATTTTGCATTATTATGACACAAAACCACCCGCAGAAGTTCAGCCGGAACCTTATGAAATCACGGACGGCATAATCTCAATTGAATTAGAAAAAGTTTCAGACGGACATTTACACAAATTTTCATATCTAACACCAAATAAATTTGATGTTAGATTCTTAGTTGTTAAAAAACCTGCTGGGACTGCTTACGGCGTCGGGCTTGACGCTTGCGACATATGCGGCATCGCTGGATACTATGAACGCGGTAATGACGAAGTTGTATGTAAGCGCTGTGATGTTGTAATGAATAAGAACACAATAGGCTTTAAAGGCGGTTGTAATCCAGTTCCGTTTGAATATGAAATCAAAAATGGAAAAATTTTTATTGACGTTGAAGAATTAGAAAAACATGAAACTAGATTCAGATAAATCAAGGAAGGAGGTTTAATAGAAATTGTTTTGGCGAATGATATTCAAGACTCTCGCCCGTCAGAAAAGCAAAATGCTGATGATAGCATTCACCGTGATTTTAGGCGTGTCGCTTTCAACTGCAATGATGAATGTAATGTTGGGTGTTGGTGATAAAGTAAATCGCGAATTGAAAGTTTATGGCGCAAATATCACAGTCAGGCACAAGGACGCTGCTTTAATGAGCGATCTTTATGGCCTAACTGAAGGGCTTGGAGTTAATGATAAATTTTTGTATGAAGAAGACATTTTCAAATTAAAAACAATTTTTTGGGGCTTTAATATTTTAGATTTCGTTCCAATGCTCGATGGGCACGCGATTTTAAGCGTAAAGGGACGCGCCGGAATTGTTGGTGATGTTTCAATTTTTGGTACGTGGTCTGAAAAACATGCAATTTTATCTACGGGCGAAGAACTTAGTACAGGACTGAAATCTCTTAGAACATGGTGGGACGTTAAAGGCGAATGGATTGGCGAAAATGAAAATGACGCTGTAATGATTGGTCATTTGTTAGCTACGCAAAATAAAATTCACGTCGGAGACGCCATAACACTAAGCAACAACGGCGTTATTAAAAATTATATCGTTAAAGGAATTTACAACGATGGCGGTAATGCTGATGACAAAATTTTAATGACGTTACCTGCTGTACAAGAATTAATGGTATTACAGGGTAAAATTTCGAGCATAGAGGTTTCAGCCTTAACCACTCCTGACAACGATTTAGCACGAAAGGCCGCGCAAGATCCAAAGAGTTTATCGCCTGATGAATATGAAACTTGGTACTGTACAGCTTATGTAAGCGCGATATGTCATCAAATTCAAGAAGTCATAAGGGACGGCGTCGCTAAGCCTGTGCGTCAGGTTGCCGAATCCGAAGGTACAATCTTAAACAAAACTACTTTGCTTATGATTTTAATTACTATTTTAAGCTCAATAGGTTCAGCGCTTGCAATTTCTAATTTAATCACCGCTAGCGTCATCGAAAGAAGTCAGGAGCTTGGTTTGCTAAAAGCTCTTGGTGCATACAACTGGCAAATTGCATTATTAGTATTGCTTGAAGTCATGATAACCGGCTTGTTCGGCGGTATTTTAGGCTATTTCCTTGGAATTGGATTTGCACAAATAATTGGGCAAACTGTTTTTGGCTCTTATATCGAAATTGCAAGAATGGTAATTTTAATCGTTGCTGTAATTTTGTTCTTTGTAACATTATTGGGCAGCGTTCCTGCGATTCGATACTTGATGGCACTGAAGCCGACGGAGGTATTACATGGAAAATAAACAACGCAAAGGTAGCAGAAAAACTTTTTATTTGAAAATGGTATCAGGCTCGTTAATTCGTCGTGCATCAAGATTGATTATAGCTGTACTTGCCATCGCTATTGGTGCAACGATTTTATCCGGCCTTGTTACAATTTACTATGACATTCCAGAGCAGTTGGGACGCGAATTTAGGTCTTATGGCGCAAACTTAATTGTATTACCGCGTGGCGAAGCCAAAATCACACGCGACAGTCTTAAATCATTGGAAAATTTAATTGGTGCAAACAAAATTGTAGGCATGGCGCCGTATCGTTATCAAACTGTAAAAATTAACGAGCAACCGTATATAATCGCAGGCACTGACTTAGCTCAAGCGCAAAAGAATAGCCCATTTTGGTATATTGAAGGCAAATGGGGAGATTCTAGCGACATAAACGCAGTAATGGTCGGACATGAGATAGCACAAACGCTAAATTTGAAACTTGGCGATACTTTCATGATTCAAGGCGTTAAATACGGTGAACAAGCTGAAGCTTCAGGCCAAAATCTTTCAGCTATCGAAAATCAAAAACGTGATACAGCACGCCAAAATTTCCACAAAAATTTGAAAGTATGTGGTATTGTATCAACAGGCGGCGCAGAAGAAGGCTTCATCTTCGTTGATGTTGACATGCTTGACGACTTAATCGGCGATACTTTTCGCGCTGATGTCATTGAATGCAGCGTTGTAGCTGACGCAAACGAACTTTCGCTAATATCCAACAAAATTGAAAAAGAAATTCCAGCTTTGCAACCTCGTGCTGTACGGCGTTTAACTCAATCACAAGATATTGTTTTAGGCAAATTACAAGCTCTTGTTCTTTTGGTTACAGTCATTGTATTAATTATCACTATGATTTCAGTTTACACAACGATGATGGCGATGGTAGCTGAACGTAAGCGCGAAATTGCATTAAAAAAAGCGCTTGGTGCCGAAAATAAATTAGTAATGAGTGAGTTATTAGGCGAAGGCGTTTTACTCGGTGTAATCGGTGGTGCTGTAGGCGTTTTCTTAGGTTTTGAGTTTGCTCTGCGAGTAAGTCTAAATGTTTTTGGACGCGGAATTAATTTCCAGTGGATTTTGATTCCAATTACAATAGCTGTATTTGTCGCAATCACGGTTGCAGCCTCAATTATCCCCGTGCGCAAAGTCATGGATATTCACCCCGCTATAGTTTTGAAAGGAGAATAAAATTACAAAATGTCAGATAAAATTCTTGAACTTAAAAACGTATCCAAAATTTATGGCTCGTTAAAAGCTCTTGCAGACATAAATTTAAGCGTCAACGCAGGCGACTGGCTCTCAATAATGGGGCCGTCAGGTTCAGGCAAAACTACAATGATTAATATAATCGGTTGTATGGATACGCCTTCACTAGGCAACGTAATATTAGACGGCGTCGATATTAGCAAAGAAAACGCAGCTAATCTTACTCGAATCCGACGCAACAAAATTGGATTAATCTTTCAGCAGTTTCATTTAATTAGCTATCTTACAGCCGTCGAAAACGTGATGGTTGCTCAATATTATCACAGTATGCCAGACGAAGAAGAAGCTATGGAAGCATTAGCTAAAGTTGGATTACAAGACCGCGCTCATCATCTTCCGGCTCAATTATCCGGCGGTGAACAGCAACGAGTTTGTATAGCTCGCGCCTTGATTAACTCGCCGCAAATTCTTTTGGGCGATGAGCCAACTGGAAATTTAGATGAAGAAAACGAGGCTATTGTTGTTGATATATTCCGGCGTTTGCACGATGAGGGCGTTACTATAATCATAGTTACTCACGACCCCGAAGTCGGTGATGTCGCACAACGAAAAATAATTCTCGAACATGGAAAAATTGTAAATGATATTGATCAGTCCGCTACGTTCGGCGAGGCTTTGAAACTCAGAAATTAATTTTTATCAGGTATAATCTTAAAAGCGTTAATGATTCCTGCCGTGAGTCTTTTGTTTGCGGTCAGGCCCGGACGCGATAAAAGTCAGGAAAATTTGAGGTGAAAAATTTTTATGATTACGGCAAGAATAGAAGACTATCTCGAAGAATTATTTTTACTCGAAAGCACAGGCAACAGCGTTACAGTTACAGAACTGGCCGAGCGTTTGAAAATTACTAAAGGCACAGTTACAGCTACGATTCAAAAACTCGTTGAGCTTGAGCTAGTTAAACATGAACGCTACGGAACTCTTCATCTTACTGAAGCAGGGCGGCTTAAAGGCATGATTACGTTCAGGCGTCACGAAGGTTTTCGCGCTTTCTTTCACGAACTTCTCGGACTTGACCGCGAAAAATCTTCAGAAATGGCTTGTTCAATGGAACACTACGTTGACAACACGACCGAAGAAAGATTATATGCTTTGATCGAATATTTCAGGAGAGCCAGAGCCGAGCATCACGCTTGGATTGATGAAGTTTTCACTGCGATTGAAAAACCGATTTTAATTGTCCCCGTACCGCTGACTCTTTGTGCTCCTAATTCAACCGGAGCGATATTGCGCCTCACTGCTGACGATCCTTTGAGAAAAAAATTAATCGACATGGGATTTACAGTGGGTACTGAAGTAAATTTCATAAAGAGCCAAGAAAATAAA
>CAJORD010000184.1 GCA_905236605.1 uncultured Synergistales bacterium
GCGACAAGGCTGAGGCTATGGGATATACGGTTGTTGATGCTCCTTCAGTGCTTGCGACTCATCTGTCGGAAGTCATCAAGAAAAACGGAGCTGAACTCTTAACGCGTCAGGAAGTGCAGAAACTCACGGACATGGTTAAAGAAAACGCTCCGGCGGTCGTGAGTGAATTATTAGCTTCGTTGACGCTCGGCGAAATTCAAAAAGTTCTTCAAAACTTAATCCGCGAACAAATCCCGATTCGAGATTTAGTTACGATTTTTGAAGCATTGGCGGATTATGGCAAGATGTCCCGAAGCGTTGACTTCTTGACCGAACGAGCAAGAGAATCATTAGCGCGATTAATCTCTCTGAAAATTCAAGGCGCGGACGGAATTATAACGGCGTTCACGCTCTCGCCAAATTGGGAACAAAAAATTATGTCTGGCGTTGACGGCGATTTAACACGAGGTTGGCAATTAAATCTTGACCCACGCGATGTTCAAAAAATGATTTCGGCGATCTCGCGCGCTATGGAAGAATTAATCATGAAGAATCTTCCGCCTGTCTTGCTTGTTCACCCTGATGTTCGATTGATTGTGCGAAGACTGATTGAAGGCTCAATCTCAAATATTTTTGTAGTATCGTATAATGAAATAGTTCACGGCGTTCAGATTAAGACAGCCGGAATGGTGGAGTAAATTATGCGTGTAACTAATCAAATAACTTTTACAGCAAAAGACGAATCGGAAGCTTTTCGACTTGCCTCCGAGCGTTTAGGGCGCGACGCCGTTATACTTTCTACGAGCGTGGTTAAAGAAGGAGGAGTCCTCGGACTGTTCCAACGTTCTGTTTTACGAGTTACGGCCGGGATTCTTGAAGACGATACCCCAAAACCGCAGCCGCCGAAACGTCAGAATAATTTTGCGTCAACGTCTTCGACTATATCGACAATGGACGATGACACACGCCGCGAAAATCTCATCGCGTTCCAAAAATTATTAGAAATCAAAGAGCGTGGAAGCCTTGCGCCTTCTTCCTCATCGTCTTCGCCGCTGCCGCCTGCTACTGATTTAGGCGACGAAGGATATATAACAGAAAATGTAAAAATTTCTCCCGAAGGTCTTCGCAACGCTTACGGATTGACCACGAAGCCCGCGCCACTCGTTCAAAATCAAGAAAACGAAACGACTATCCCGACGCCTCGAAGAGTAGATATACAGCCGCAGCCACAACCCGTTCAAGCTCCAAGCGAATCGAATCAGAACATGAGCAACGACGACGCACGAGTTTTGAAAGAACAAGTCGGAGCGCTCGCCGATAGAATAGATTTCTTGCTTCAGAGATTGACCGCCGTCGAGACCATGAACGCGAATAATATAAACATGTCCGGCGCGGCTCGAAGTCAAGGTTTTCAGGCTGGAATTGTCCCGCCGTCAGAAAATGCCGAAATTGAAGAACGCCTTCGCGCTTCAGAAGTTGATGAAAAATATATTCGCAAGCTCTTGGCCGATTATTCAATCTTAAAATCGAAGGACAGAAACAGAAAATTTTCTTTTACGAAGTGGCTTGCCTCTCGAATCGAATGCGCGGGCGATAATGGCGGCGACGCTTTCGGCGGTCAAAAAGTCATGTTAATCGGCCCGACCGGCGTCGGCAAAACTACGACAATCGCAAAACTTGCTGCTATAAAAAAACTTTGGTACTCGGAAAATATCTTATTAATAACCTGCGACAATTTCAGAATCGGAGCTATCGAACAACTTAAAACCTTTGCGAGAATTTTAGGAATCCCGTTTGAAGCAATTTTTGATAACATGTCGATCCAAGATGCCGTCGCGCGGCACGACAACTCTGACATTATTCTTTTAGACACCGCCGGACGTTCGCAACTCGATAAAACCGGAATGGATTTATACGTGAATATTTATGAAGATTTCAAGCCTGACGCCGTTCATTTAGTCCTTGCGGCAAATATGAAGTACGCCGATATGCTAGACGTCGTTGAACATATTCCCAATATTCCAATTTCGCACTTGTTATTCACGAAACTAGACGAAACTTTGAATTACGGTTCGATATTTAATATTCAGCAGGTGATGGGCTGCCCAGTTTCATTTTTAACGGTCGGGCAAAACGTTCCTAAGGACATAGAGACAGCCGAGGGCATTCGGATAGCGAGCCTCTTAATGAGACCTGACGAGGAGCGAAAAAAAATCGCGACGGCAATGGCAAAATCTATGGCAAAGTCTAAAGAAGAGCGCAAGATTAAAAAATGAGAATATACGAGTACAATCCCGATCAGGCAGGAGAACTTAGAAGAATGGTAGAAAAGGACATCAACAGAACTCCTCCTAAGCTTCACACGCTTTCAGTTTTAAGCGGCAAGGGAGGAGTAGGAAAGAGCAACATATCGGCCGGACTTTCATTCGCGCTTGCAGATTTTGGAAAACGTGTTGTCTTGATCGATGCGGATTTAGGAATGGCGAATCTTGATATTTTATGTGGCGTCAAAAATGCAAAATGGAACATTTCGCACTTGCTCGACGGTTCGCGGAGCTTAAGCGAAATTCTTGTTCACTTCCGTGTATCAAGCCGGGCTGAACGTGAGAACGGTGGCGTAGCTTTGTTGCCCGGGGGAGTGGGGCTTAAAGAAATTGCCGACATGGACGACACGGAATTAGCGCGGCTGTTTGCTTCGTTATCGGCACTGGACGCAACCGCGGATTATGTCATCATGGACGCCGGCGCAGGGATTCATAAAGGCGCGCTGTCATTTGCTTACGCTTCCGAAGCTACGTTGCTTGTAACCACTCCCGAGCCTACGAGTATTCGCGACGCTTACGGCGTTATAAAATCTCTTGGCGCTGCGGCATGGTCAGGCGGTGCTCACGGCACTGGCTTAATGCTGGTCGTGAATATGGCGAACTCGAGCCGCGAAGCCCTAGACGTAGCAGAACGAATCCGCCTAGCTTCGATGCAATTCCTTGGCAACGCTCCGGCATATCTTGGCTATGTCTTGAAGGACGACGTAATTAGCCGCTCGGTGAAGAATTGCAAAATTTTTTATAGAACGGACCCGGATTCAAACGCGGGGATATGCGTCAGAAATCTTGCGGGCGAAATTTTGAGATTATTTGAGGGAACGGAAGTTAAGCGCGAAGTCGTGCCGGACGCTGCCGGCGGTATGCGAGGCTTCTTGCGAAGATTAACAAAAAGTTTATTCATGGAAGATAGCGAAAAATAAAAAGACTGCTTAAAATCTTAGAATTATTGATTATAATTAAATATGAGAAATTAAAATTTTTAAAATTTTTCACGAACTAGAAAGGAGGTGCAATCTGCTGCCATGTTAAAACTAATCTTGAAATTACAGACAGCAGACAGAACATAATGCCCCCGCAGGGTAAAATTAAAGTACTCGTAGTAGATGATAGTGCCTTAATGCGCCAATTTATAAGCGATATTCTGAAGTCAGACCCAAGAATAGAAGTCGTAGGCACTGCACGCGATGGCCGAGACGCTTTGAACCAAATAAAATCTTTGAATCCTGATATAGTTACAATGGACGTCGAGATGCCTAATATGAGTGGCCTTCAAGCACTTGAAGAAATCATGAAGACAAGGCCGCTACCTGTTATTATGGTCAGCTCCATGACGCAGGAAGGCGCGGAAACAACTTTCAAGGCTCTTGCTCTCGGTTGCGTCGACTTCATAGGCAAGCCGTCGGGAACAATCTCACTTAATATTCGCGATGTAGGCCAAGAGCTTATAGACAAGGTTATAGCGGCAAGCACCGCCAAAGTAATCGCGCGTCCGGGAGGCTTCAACGTTGCTCCCAAGCCGTCGCCTTTTGCTTCAGACTTCAGGCGAATGACTCCGCCCGCGAATATGTCGTCAGGCCGAATAGATATAGTAGCCGTAGCATCGTCAACAGGCGGCCCAATGGCCCTAAGCGAACTTATGCCAAGACTACCAAAAAATTTCCCGGTGCCAATCGTGATAACTCAACATATGCCGAAAGAATTTACATCTTCGTTCGCGAAAAGGCTTAACGACACTTCCCAAATCGAAGTAGTAGAAGGCTTTGACGGACTTAGCTTAAAACCCGGCCGCGCTGTAATCGCACCTGGCGGAAGTCATCTTATAGTCAAACGAAGATCGGGCGCAGCGGTTTGCGGGCTTTCTGATTCGCCGCCTGTTTTATCGGTGAAGCCGGCCGCTAATATCATGTTTCAGAGCGTTGCCGAGCAATATGGCGGGAATGTCCTTTGCGTGATTTTAACAGGAATGGGACGCGACGGAACGGACGGAGCTATAACACTGAAAAAACGCGGTGCTTATGTCATAGCAGAAAGTCAAAAAACTTGCGTCGTTTATGGAATGCCGAAAGCTGCCGTAGATGCCGGAGTAGTTGATGAAGTTTTGCCGTTAAACGAAATTCCGGACGCAATGGTCAGAATTGTTAAAAATTAAGGGACGTTTACAATAAATTTTTAAGGGGGAACAAATTACTTTGGCAGATATGGATATGAGTCAGTATCTCGGGGCCTTCCTTGATGAAACTGACGACAATGTACAAAGACTTGACGATTACCTGCTAGCTCTTGAAAAAAATATGGTCGATATGGACGTAATTAATGAAATTTTCAGAGCGGCTCACAC
>CAJORD010000185.1 GCA_905236605.1 uncultured Synergistales bacterium
CGGGCGCTAGGCTTTTCAAAATCGTATAAGCGCTAGTGATTTGCTTAAATTTGAAATCGCTCTTTGAGCCTGTAATATCCGGGTGCAATTCGCGAGCAAGCTTTCTGAAAGCCGCGTGAATATCTTCAGACGTCGCCCCCGCTTCGAGGCCAAGCGCGCGCAAGTTTGTTAAAATTTCTTTTTTTTCCATGTTTTATAAAAGTGAGAATGGCTCAAGGCTTCTTTTCAAAATTCCGTGCATGTGAGCTATAGCGATTCCATAATTAACGACAGGGACACCTGCATTAATGGCGCGTTTAATTCGAGATTGCATTTCTTGTTCGTTGAGCATACAGCCTCCGCAGTGAATAATTAAATCAAAATTTTTTAATTTGTCTTCGTCTGGAAATTCGCCGCCGGACGTGAAAGAAAATTCGGGCATTACGTTTGTAAATTTTTTAATCCAAGCAGGGATTTTTTCTGTACCTATGTCGCCGCATTGTCTGTGGTGAGTGCAGCCCTCTGAAATTAAAACTTTGTCGCCGTCCTTGAGAGCCGCTAATTTCTCCGCGCCATTGACTAAAATTTTCAAGCTGCCTTTATAGCGCGCAAATAAAATCGAAAATGATGTTAGCAAAATTTCCTGCGGCACGATTTTATTAACTTTCTCAAAGACTTGCGAGTCCGTGATTACGATTTTCGGCTTGACGCTTAAATTTTTCAAAGTGTTTTCAAGTTCTGTATCCTGACACACAAAAGCCGAGCAATGAGAATCAAGAATATCTCTTATAGTTTGCTGTTGCGGAAGAATTAATCGCCCTTTCGGCGCGGCCTTGTCAACCGGGACGACAAGAACGCAAATATCGCCGGGCGTGAGTAAATCTGAAACTAATTTTTTCTCCGACTCTGTCTTCTTTGCAAGCGCGGCAATTTTTTCTTTCAGTAAATTAATATTTTCGCCCGTCAGCGCGCTGACGTTGATTGAGTTAGGAGAGAGGAGAGAGGATTTATGTAAATCAATTTTATTATTTGCGATTACGAATGGCAATTTGCGTTCTTCAAAAATTTTTATTAAATCGCGTTCGGCCTGTGTTATTTCTTCGTTAGCTTCATGAACTAACACGGCGACATCACAATTTGCGAGAACATTCAAAGCACGTTTGACTCGAAGCTCGCCGAGCGCGCCTTCGTCATCAAGTCCGGGAGTGTCAATTATCAAGACCGGACCGAGCGGCAAAAGTTCCATAGCTTTCTTAACGGGGTCGGTAGTCGTACCTTTGACGTCAGACACGACAGCCAAATCCTGACCCGTTACGGCGTTCACAAGACTTGATTTACCTGCGTTACGAAGTCCGAAGAACGCAATATGAACTCTTTCACCGCTTGGCGTTGCGTTGAGATTAGAATCTGAAATCTCGTTTGTTGTCATGCTTCATAGCCTCAATATTTTCGCGGGCAATCTCTCGAACATTTTCACGCGGGATTCTTTCGAGTTCGCGGTCAATCATTTCATAACCGATTCGCTTTGTTTCAGGCGAGGCGTAATCTTCAAGATATTCTGTCAGAGTCATTAGCGCGTTCGGGTGACAGCAATTTAAGATTTGCCCGGACTTGCAAAGACTCATGAATCTGTCGCCAGTCCTTCCGGCTCTGTAGCAAGCTGTGCAGAACGAAGGAATATGATTTTGTTTCATCAGCCATTGAACGACTTCATCGAGCGTTCTTTGGTCAGAAACGTCGAATTGTTCAGTGTCATGCGGGCGTTCTTCGGTTGTGTAGCCACCGACTGAAGTACGAGAGCCGCCGCTAATTTGAGAAATTCCGACTTCAAGCATCTTCGCACGAACTTTTTCATTTTCACGCGTTGAAATAATCATGCCCGTGTAAGGCACAGCCACGCGAATACACGCCGCTATCTTTGTGAAAATTTCATCAGGAATTGAATTATTAAAATCTTCGGGGTTAATGTCATCGGCGGGCTTAACTCTCGGGACGCTGATTGTATGAGGCCCGACGCCAAAAACTTTTTCTAAATGTTCAGCGTGCATTAAGAGCCCGGCAAATTCATATTTATAACCTTCAAGCCCAAATAAAACTCCTAGTCCTACGTCATCAATTCCGCCCTGCATTGCGCGGTCATGAGCTTCAGTGTGATAAGCGTAATCATGTTTCGGGCC
>CAJORD010000186.1 GCA_905236605.1 uncultured Synergistales bacterium
AAAAGGATTACTTGAACGCACACCAAGAGGACGTAAAGCCACTATCAATGCATATTCATATTTAGGAAGGACGGTTATCAGTGATTTTTAATTTTAAGAAGGTATTTATTTTACTCTTAATTTTATTATTGTTGGTATGTTCTGTATCGTTTGGTGAAAATTTTTACGCTAAGCCCACTAATTGGGCCTATTTTGCTGAAGGAGACGCGCCTGTAGATTTGTTTTTAATTTGTCCTACAGTTGATACAAATGATGAGTTTAACATGTCGCTTTCTGACGATTATACAATGGGAAAATTTCTCGGAGCTTTGAACATGGAACGCGGCATTTATGAGGCTTCAACGCGAATGTTTGCGCCTTATTATCGTCAAATTTCATTGAAAGCGTCAGAACTAGCCGCAGCTTCACGCGATCAATTTTTGGATATTGCATATAAAGATGTTTCAGCAGCTTTCGCTTATTACTTGCATCATGAGAATAAAAAGCGCCCGATAATTTTGGCTGGATTTTCACAAGGCGCAGAATTATGTTATAAACTTCTTGCAGATTTTTTCCGCGATGAAGAACTTCAATCGCAGCTTGTTGCAGTTTACGCAATAGGTTGCCCGCTTACTTCAGAATTTATAAAAAAGAATCAGCATGTGAAGCCGGCGCAAGGTGAAAATGATTTCGGAGTTGTAGTTGCGTTCGATTGTGAAGCTCCAGAGCTTACAAATACTTTGTTAGTCCCCGAAGATACTGAAGCATTTGCAATTAATCCATTAAACTGGAGAACTGATGAAACTTCAGCCGATAAAAATTTGAATTTAGGCGCGTGTTTTACTGATTACAGCGGCGATATAAAGAGCGAAATTCCCAACTTTTGCGGAGCATATCTCGACACAAAACGCGGAGTTGTAAAAATTCCTGATATTGTAAGTTCCGATTATCCGCCTGTCGTCTCTTTTCTGCCACAAGGTGCTTATCATGTCTATGATTACATGTTCTTTTTTAGAAATTTACAGAAAAATGTAAAAACAAGAATACAAACTTTTGAGGGAAGGTGATTATAATTTCAAGGCATTCACGATTTTTAATTTTTATGTTGATAGCGTTATTCGTTGGTAAAGCTGAAGCCCGCGATGTTTACGTTAAACTTTCTGGTGGCACAAATTACAACATTGGAATCACAAATGGCAATCTTACAATGACTGACGCGGAAGGACGTTTAGCAAACCTCGGCGATAGTACTAACATTTCTGTAGCGGGCAGCAATGTGAATATCATGGAACATTCTTTTGCGATGCCTGTCAGAATTTCAGGCCCCGGCTTGCTAAAATTCGCAGGGAAAACATATCGTGGAGTTTTTTTAATTACACAACGTGGCGGCTTATTGAATGTTGTAGAATTGGAAAATTATTTGTGTGGTGTGCTTCCGGCTGAAGTTGGTGCATCGTGGCATGAAGAGGCTTTGCGCGCTCAAGCGATCACGGCAAGAACTTATGTTTTACGTCAGAGCTTAAATCGTGCCGAAAAAGGTTATGATGTTGTAGATACTGACGCTGACCAAGTTTATAAAGGCGCCGGCATCGAAACCGCAAAAACTAACAAAGCTGTATCAAGTACCGCAGGTTGTGTATTAACATATGGAAACGAGTTAGCACAAACCTACTTTCATTCAGACAGCGGCGGGTATACTGCAAACATCAAGGACGTCTGGGGACGCGATGTACCATATTTAATTGGTGTCCCGGAAGTTGTAAATTATAAGTCGCCTGTCTCTGCGTGGAATGCGCGGTTCTCATCTGAAAAAATTCGCGGTGTCGTTCGCAAAATAACAGGTTCTGATGTTGGGGATATTAAGGAAATACAAGTTTCTGACGTCGATGAAGGAGGCCGCGCGATTAACATGACATTTATAGGCACGCACGCCACTCAGACGGTCAAAGCTAGTCAATTTAGATTGAATTTAGATCCAAGGACTTTGAAAAGTACAATGTTTACGCCGTCGGGTGGGGCTTTCAATGCGAACAATAATTCGACAGCAAACGGACTTGTAGGAACTCAACGCTCAAAAAATCAAAATTCCAATCTAACTTTTGAGGAAGAGCAGGGGATCGCTAAAATGACAGCTAACGGAGTGTTTACAACTACTGAGCTAATGGATATGCTTACTAATCCTAATAAGCAAAAAAATTATTACAAGACCGGACTTGAACGCAGCGCACGTCAAAAAATTCAGCTACCAACGCAGCCTAGATTAAATAAATATGGATACTCTATAGAAAAAACTGGCAACGAATTTGTATTTTATGGTCGCGGTTGGGGACATGGCGTTGGTATGTGTCAATGGGGAGCTATGGCAATGGCGGAGCAAGGTTGGACGGCTGAACGAATTTTGACGCATTATTACCCGGGAACGGTCATCAAAAGATTCAAGTGAAACAGATTAATCACGAAGATTTATACAATTTAGCTTCATACAATTACGAACTTCCGCAGGAAAATATCGCGCAGTTTCCAGTTTCGCCGCGTGATTCTTCTCGTTTGCTGCTATGGCAAGTGAAAGAAAATAAAATTTTATACAGCAATATTTTTCGCGATATTACAAAATTTTTGCGCCCGAATGATTTATTGGTATTAAATGATACAAAAGTTATTCCGGCTAGATTGAGAGGAACACGCGCTTCAGGCGGGCAATGTGAGATTTTTTTACTTCGGAATCTTACAAGCGATTTTCTAACTTGGGAAGCTTTAGTGAAACCGGCTCGAAAAATTCACAAAAATGCAAAATTAAAAGTCGATGATATTTTTGTAACTATCCTTGACGAGGAGCCCGAAGGCATTCGCGAAATTAAATTTGATTTTGAAACGCGCGATGATTTTATGAAATTTCTGGATAAAGCCGGGCATGTTCCTTTACCGCCGTATATAAAAAATAGTACCGACATGCGCGAAGCTTATCAAACTGTTTTCGCTCGTCATGACGGTTCTGTGGCTGCTCCTACCGCAAGTTTGCATTTTACTCCGGAACTCTTGGATACAATTAAAAATCTTGGTGTAAAAATTGCATATGTAACTTTACACGTTGGCTTAGGGACATTTAGGCCCGTGAAAGCACTCGATATTCGCGAACATGAAATTCACACAGAGCATTGCGAATTATCCAACGAAACTGCAAATTTAATTAACGAATGCAAGACGCGCGGTGGGCGTGTAATAGCGTCAGGGACAACTGCGGCGCGAACTCTCGAATCTTTTGCTAGCAATGACAAAATTGAATCAGGAATTATTGATACAGCTTTGTATATTTACCCGGGGTATAAATTCAAAATTGTAGACGCATTGATAACAAATTTTCATTTGCCGGAAAGCTCTTTAATTATGCTTGTGGCTGCGTTTGCTGCAAATAAAGCTGGAAATTTTGGACATGAAGAAGAAATTTTAGCGCGGCTTTTAGAAATTTATGAAAATTGCGCTAAAAGTGGTTGGCGTTTCTTTTCTTTTGGGGACGCTATGTTTATACAATGAAAGGAGATTTTTATTATGAAAAAATTTTTGTGTTTGATGTTTGTATTAATCTTTTCAACCTGCGCTTTTGCTAAAGATTTTTCAGTCGGCGTCTTAGCTCAGCTAAACATGACTGAAGACGAATATAAAAATTTTGTGCGCGACGGACGCAACAATGTAGGCTTTAATTTTTTAAGCAACAGCGACGAAAATTTTAGATACTACGATTCACTTTTAAATTTGCAAATGGCGCTCAATGCTGGCGAAATTCAAGAAGTTCAACTCCCTGAAGTCGTCGGTGAATACTTCGTTAATTCCAATTTACAAGCGTTCAAAGTTTCAGGCGTTACGCAATTTAGAACTACGTATTTGGCTTTTGGATTTTTGAAAAAGAACGTAGCTCTTCGTGATAAAGTCAACGCGGCTCTGCAATCAATGAAAGAAGACGGGACGCTTGAACAATTACGCCTTGACTACATTGAAATTTTCAAAGAAGACAACGTGAAGTCGATTAAATTTGAAAAATTTGACGGAGCTGAAACAATTAAAATCGCATTAACAGGAGATTTGCCGCCGATTGACTTTGTAGCGACAAATGGCGAGC
>CAJORD010000187.1 GCA_905236605.1 uncultured Synergistales bacterium
AAATCCGAAGGACGTTCGCAGGCTTCGACAACTTTACGCGCAAGCTCTTTGCCGCCTTCGCCGCCCTTGGCCCAAACTTCTGTTAATGCGAACGACGCGCCTAGCTCCTCGCACTTCTTTTGAATTAAATCGAGTTCCTGATCCGTGTCGGCAGTGAAACGATTTATCGCAACGACGACGGGCAAACCGTATTTTTGAATATTTTCAATATGTTTCAACAAGTTCGGCAAGCCTGCTTCGAGAGCCTTCAAATCTTCGCGAGCTAATTCAGTCTTTGAAAGTCCGCCGTGCATTTTTAGAGCTTTGACAGTCGCAACGACGACCACCGCCGAAGGTTTAAGCCCGGCCATTCTGCACTTAATGTCAAGGAATTTTTCTGCGCCGAGGTCTGCTCCGAAGCCAGCTTCAGTAACGACATAATCAGCGCACTTTAGAGCAAGTCGCGTAGCCTGAACGCTGTTGCAGCCGTGTGCAATGTTCGCAAAAGGCCCGCCGTGAATGAACGCCGGATTATTTTCGAGGGTCTGCGCTAAGTTAGGTTTGATTGCGTCCTTCAACAACGCCGCCATAGCTCCCGTAGCTTGAATGTCGTTGACCGTAACCGGCTTGCCGTCGTATGTGTAAGCCAAAATCATTCGCCCGAGTCGTTCTTTCAAGTCCTTGATGTCCATCGAAAGGCAGAACACCGCCATGACCTCTGAAGCAACTGTAATATCAAATCCTGATTCGCGCGGAACTCCGTTAGCTGTGCCTCCGAGACCTGTAACTATGTTTCTTAAAGTTCTGTCGTTGATGTCTAAAACGCGTTTGAAAACTATTCGACGAGGGTCAATATTTAATTCGTTGCCTTGTTGAATGTGATTGTCGAGCATTGCCGCGCAAAGATTGTGGGCCGTTGTAATCGCGTGAAAGTCGCCGGTGAAGTGCAAATTAATATCTTCCATAGGCACGACTTGAGCATAACCGCCGCCGGCTGCTCCGCCTTTCATTCCGAAACTTGGGCCTAATGACGGTTCACGAAGAGCGACGCAAGCATTTTTTCCAATTTTATTGAGGCCGTCAGTGAGACCGACACTTACTGTAGTTTTGCCTTCGCCTGCGGGCGTTGGAGAGATTGCCGTAACGAGAATTAATTTTCCGTCGGGCTTGTCTTTAAGATTTTTGAGGACTTTGGGAGAAATTTTTGCTTTGTAGCGTCCGTAAAGTTCTAAATCGTCCTCGCTGATGGCGAGTTTTGCAGCCACTTTCACAATATATTCAGGTGAAGCGGCTTGTGAGATTTCAATATCGCTTGGCACTGTCATAAAAATTACACTCCTTAAAAAATAATTTCGCGTAATTTTATCAAAAAAGCAGCGCTCTTTATAATTAACTTAGAAATGAGGAGTTAGAAATTTTGAAACGACTTAATTATCTAATTCTTTAAGTATGTCTTCGCCGAAAAGTTCTTTCATTTTGTTTTTTGCTTTCTGGATAACATACTCATCTATATACATGTGAGCCATGGCTATCGCTGCGGCCAACGCTGCAAGGTCGTCAGTGAACCCGATCCCGGGAATGAAATCAGGAATAAGATCAATAGGCAAAATGAAATAACCCAACGCTCCCCAAATCGTGCCTTTAACTGTCAGTGGACAATTTGGATTTTGTGTCGCGTAGTAAAGTTGAAGAGCTTTATAAACGACTTCAGCTCCGGCTTTTTTGATGGTGCTTACGATTTTGTCCCAAAAACCTTCTTCAGAATAATTTTTTGAGTATTTCTGATCGAGTTCTTCCACTTTGACGATTTCAGGCGTGATAACTTCTTTATCATTATCATTCTTCAACAATTTCGCCTTAGCCGCCATAAATTCTTCTTCGGTCAATGCGCCGGAGTCTTTCAAGGCCGCAAGTTCTTTGAGTTCTTCAATTAAATTCCGTTCTGACATTTTTAAACCTCCTAAAATTTAATTCAAGTATTTGAATGCTGTGCCATACATTATAATCTCTGCCGCGCCGCCGGCGATTTGGGGGGTAGCGATACTAACAGCGTAAACGCCATCGGCGCCTAATGCTTCAGCGTTTTCAATCATTCGTTCTTTTGCCGACTCGATACCATGATTCATCATGTCGGTGTAACTTTTAAGCTCGCCGCCCACGGTTGTGTTACGGATAACCGCCGCTGTATCCTGAAAAAAATTTACGCTAAAACAGCTTGCACCATATACAAAGCCTAAATCTTGAGTTCCAGCGGTTGGGAAAGCTCTTGTTGTAATAATTTGAATCGCCATTAATTAAAAACTCTCTTTCTTTGTTAATCGCTCTTTAAGTTCTTCAGGCTGTAAAACTTCGATGTCATTTTTGTTTTTAGCTATCCAATTTGCAATTTCGTCAAGAGTTTCAAGCTCTACGGATAAAATTCGATTGTCGCTGTCATCATTCGACGGGAGAATTTGCTGACTTATGTCCCAAGTTATAGTTTTTAACTCGTTTGCAATTCTCGCAGAAATTTTTGCTTTAATTTTATATTTTTTATCAGGCGTTGATGTTGGAATTTGTGTCGGCATATACGAAGGAATGTTAATATTCACAACAGAACTTGCGCCCGGCTGTGCTTGCACTTTTGATTTTTTCGGCCGATTTTTCAAGCTCATGACTATTCGCACAGCAACAAGCAAAAATAATAATACAATTACAATTTTAAAATAAAATCCGTAAAGAAGCCAAGTATATGAAAGTTCACTTTGCCACGGTCTGCGCGTTTCTATATCCGGAAGTGCTGACAGCCGCCGAATTTCAGAATGAATTTTATCAGGCTCATTCCCATCAGTTACTGAATTACTAAATAAATGAGAAATATAACGCTCTGGTATTTCGTTCATAATCCATTGTATATCGCTCATTGAGAGCTTTACAGCAATATTGCGGGCTTTCGGCGGAAGTTTTACTATCCACGTTAGAGCATCAAGCGATTCTTGATTAGGCGGGAAAATTTCCCATGTATCATTAGGAAAAGAATTGTATAAATCAAAAAATTTAGTTCCAGCAAGACGAAGCCATTCTTTAACTTGCAATTTATTACCCTGTTGCAACATTGCGGCCAAAGTTTCAAAGTCCCTGCGCGAAGAATCGCGAATAAGTTCGCCAAAATCTGCGAGTAAATCATCATAGCCACTGCGCCCGAGTATCCTTGATAACGCTGAAATTCTTTCGATAAATTGCATAGTTTCTTCATCATTAAGCCCGCTAGCTAGCTCACTAACATGCGGATCACTTGCAAGAACGCT
>CAJORD010000188.1 GCA_905236605.1 uncultured Synergistales bacterium
AAACAAAATCATAGCTTCGATTAATTCTATTCCTTTGTTCATCATAGTAGCACTGTCGATTGTAATTTTGGCTCCCATGTTCCAGACTGGGTGCTTCAAAGCCATCTCCGGAGTAACGCGTTTTAATTCGTCAGATGAAAAATTTCTAAACGGCCCGCCCGAAGCTGTCAAAAAAATTTTTCGCACGAAATTTTTATCTTCGCCGTGAAGACATTGCCATATTGCATTATGTTCGCTATCGACGGGGCGCAACTGTTCAGGATTTTTTACAAGCGGCATGACCCACGGCCCGGCTACGACGATGCTTTCTTTGTTTGCAAGCGAAACGGTTTTGCCAAGCTTCAACGCTGAACAAAGAGATTTAATTGCGTCCGTGCCAGATGACGAGAAGACGACATGATTAATATTTTCATCATGAACGAGAGCTTCAAGGCCGCCTTCGCCGTCATCTTCGTAAGCAAAAATTTTTTTTACGTGAAATTTTTCAGCGAGTTTTAATAATTTTTCTGATTTTTTGTTAGCTGCTAACGCTTCGACTTTTATTTTATCGGGCCACGCTTCACACACGGACATAACAGAACTTCCGACGCTGCCCGTCGCGCCAATCACTCCTAAGTTAATCATAATATAATCCTCAAAACTAAATATGTAATAAGTCCGTTAAATAAAATGCTGTCGAACCGGTCGAGCATTCCGCCGTGTCCCGGAATTAAATTACTCGAATCTTTTTGCCCTGTCTCGCGTTTGATTAATGACTCGGCTAAGTCGCCAACTTGTCCGGCAATGCCGCATATAAAGCCGATAATAATCATGTCGCGTTCAAATCCGAAATAATAAATCATTGCTGCGCTCGCTAATAAGCTACCGATTATCCCGGCTACGAAGCCTTGAACAGTTTTGCCGGGGCTGACAAATTCGCAGAGTTTTATAGAGCCAAACGCCTTGCCGCCGATATAGGCGCCGACATCACAAGCCCACGTGCAAAAAAATAAAGTTATTAAAATTTCGCGGCCCACTAAGTACGAACGAAGCATTATCATGCAGACCCACGGGACAGTTATATATAAAATCCCTGAAATTATTCCGCCGGCATTATAAACCGCGTTGCTGTTGCCCTTTGAAAATTGTCGCTTGAAAATCTCAACCGTGAAAACCGCAAACACACATAGCGACAGCAGCATAGCTAAGATTATCGCCTGCGCACTCTCACGTGTCGCAACAATCAAAAAAATTAATGAAAAGATATAGCCGACTCCCGGAGAAAGTTTTATGCCTTTAACGCGCGAAAGCAGTCTGTAATATTCAGCGAGCGATATTAAAGCGATTAACGACGCTACGACAGTCCAAATTATTCCGCCGTAATGAATTGCGCCGAGCACAATTAAAACTATAAAAACGCTGCTGAACGTTCGCAACTGAAATTCATTTTTTGCCGCTCTATCATTTCTTGAGCCCGCCATAACGTCTCTCCCTTCCGGCGTAACTCGCCAATGCCTTATCTAATTCGGCTTCGTCAAAGTCCGGCCAAAAAGTTTCAGTGAAATAATATTCGCTGTATGCGCTCTCCCATAACCAAAAATTGCTAAGTCTTAATTCGCCGCTCGTTCGGATTATTAAATCGGGGTCAGGGACATCGGGCAAGTAAAAATGTTTTCTTAAGTCGGCTTCTGTAACGGGTGTTTCAGGTTTCGAGGCGATTAACGCGTTCACGGCGTCAATAATTTCAGCGCGGCCGCCATAATTCAAACATATTACGAAATCCATAATTTTTTGTTCGGCGGTATAATCTTCGGCCCAGTTCATTTGCTTTAATAAATCTTCGGGGATTTTGTCTTTACGTCCGCAAAATCTTAAACGCACGCCAAGAGATTTTAATTCTTCTACTTTTTTGCGAATGTAAAATCTGAAGATGCTCATCAAGCCTTTTACTTCCATTTCGGGTCTGTTCCAGTTTTCTGTTGAGAACGCGTAAACAGAAAGATAACGAATGCCTTTATCTCTTGCTAATCTGGCTATAGCTTCGAGTTTTCGGAAGCCTGCTCTGTGTCCCATTAGACGCGGCAAGTTTCTGCGCTTGGCCCATCGTCCGTTACCGTCAAGGATTATAGCGAGATGAGTCGGTAGTGTTGATTTAATTTTTTCATCTGACATTAAAAAATTCCTCCTTAGTTTTCAAGTTCATCAATTTTAGCTTTTAGTGCCTTTATATCCGTCCACGTTAAATCTTTAGGCGACCCCTTTGAGCGCGATTGATTTCTAAGTAAATAACTGGGGTGAAACATGGGAAATAATTTTATCCCGCGCCATTCAAACCATTGTCCGCGCATGTTAGTTATTCCTTTGTCCGATTTCAAAAGCCAACGTGTCGGAACGTTTCCAAGCGTTACAACGATTTGAGGACGCAGCAGCAGCAACTGCGCTTCAAGATATTCACA
>CAJORD010000189.1 GCA_905236605.1 uncultured Synergistales bacterium
AATGAGTGTCGGCGGTGTCGTTTTAATCGTAAGATTGTTGATTGTTTTCATTTTTGCCAAGCAGGAAGGATTAAAGGCCGTTCCTCGCGTTCTTGTCATCAAGACTTCTCACAATTTTGGGAATGAGTCAAGAATTTACGAGTCTGTTTAAATCTTTGAATGACGGCGGAGCTTCCTCAATGATAATAATTTTTGCGATAGTCGGAATTATTACAATGATGGTCGGGCCTTTCAACGCGACTGGAACTACAAGCGCTATGGGAGCTGTGTGTTATATGGCAATGCGTTCGATCGGTCTTTCACCGTTGGCTTCGTGCGTGGCGTTTATAAATCTTGTATCAAATCAGAGCTGCATTCCTCCGAACTCAGCACCGATTCTGCCAGTATATGGCGGCTAATTCTGAAAGGAGGATTTTGACAATGAAATCATTTATATACAAAGTGCTTGCGTTTTTCTTCACATTGAGCCTTCCGTTATTTATGCTTATGGGGTTCGCGCTTGTTGCTGTACAGTTTTTCGCGGCGTTGCTTGGAAACGGTGAAATTGTTTTAGCGGCAGGAAAATGTGAAATCTATTGCATCTGGATGTCGGTGCTTGCGGTATTTTTAGGCGTTGCGGCCGCTACGGTTTGCCGATTGGACTTCAGATGGCTATAGTAGCGTTCTCAAACGTATTTGTTCAGGCGTATGTAAATTATTTTGGCACGGCGTGCATAGCGGGCTGGGGGATTTATGTAAAACTGGATCAATATATGATGCTCCCGATCCAAAGCATGGGGCAAGCCGTAACTACTTTTATAGGTCAAAATGTCGGAGCCGGCAAAATACAACGTGCAAAAAATGGAACATGGGTAGCATTTGGAATTATATTTACCGTTTCTTTGTGTGTCGCTTTGACATTAAATATTTTTGCGTCTGCTCTTGCTAATTTATTCAGTCCCGCTATTGTAGGCTTCGGCTATCCTGCCGGTTGGATTTTATGCGCTATAGCAATAACAATTTATTACAAATTCGTGAAAATAAAAATTTATTAATATAAAAATTTTAGATTTTGGAATTGTAACACGCTCCTTCGATTTTTCAGAAAATTTTTTTGCTAAAGACAGCCGGACTTAAAGCCGAAATTTAATGCAAAACGAGAAAGTCAGCAAAAGACTTTGAATCTTTATCAGAAGGAGGAGCGTAAAAAATGATTGGCAGAATATCGGGGCAATATAATCTCGATGCCCTGAACGGAAAAAAATCAAGGCGGAGTGTTTCCTACAATGGCAATTCTTCAACTGAAGAGTCCGACAACGCGAAGTTTAGTTCGTTTGGAACACTGCTTGCGAAAGTCAACGCCGAAATTAAAAATATTCCCGATGTCCGTGAGGACGTTGTGGCAAATTTCAAAGCACAGGTGGAATCGGGAACTTACAATCCCCCGCTTGATAAGCTGGCTGGAAGACTGATAGTCGCAGGAATGCTGGACTTGGCAGCAGAATAAAAATTAAAATTAAGAAATGAAAATAGAAAAATGCGTGCCGAAGTTGAGAAACTCATTGACGCAGTTCTTGACGAAGCCGACTGCATAGATGACCTGATTGACGCAATGCGCGAACAGCGCGACGCAATGCAAGCCCGCGACACCGAAGCAGTGAATTCACTGATGGACGAGACGCGGGATATTTCATTTGAAGTTCAAACACACGAGAACATTCGCGCGGATATTGCAAACAAATTGGCCACTGCGTTTTCGTGCGAAGCAAAATCAAGTTCGTTTGCGTCATTTATGGAAGACGATGAACGTGAAGAATTTAAGAGGGCTGCTGAGAAATTAGCGCAGTCCGTTTTTTTATTAAAATCAGAAATTATGATATTAAACGGCCTAATCGACCAGAACGAAAAATATACTTCAATGCTGCTTTCTGAATGGCGCAGACTAAACGGAGATACTCTTTCGCAGTCTGGTTCGGCTGATTTCAGGGGGTAGATAACATGAGCAGCACTTTCGGCGGCCTCGAGATGGGCAAATCCGCATTAAACGCCTTTAGACTAGGAATGCAGACCGTCGGGCACAATATCTCAAATATGAACACTGACGGCTATTCCCGTCAGCGCGTAATTTTTTCAACTGTAACGCCCGAAGACATTCCGCACGTCGGACAACTAGGTCAGGGCATGTACGCCAGCACGATTGAGAGAATCCGCGATGAATTTTTAGATTTTCAATTTCGTGATAATCAAGCGACTTTAGGATATTGGGAAAAAATTAACGATCTTTATGATGCGATTCAAAATTACATTCCTGAGCCTAATTCAACGGGCTTGCGTTCTTCAATGGATACTTTTTTTGCGAACATGCAAACTTTGCAAAAATCTCCCGAAGACACAAGCGCGCGTACTGCTCTCGTAGAGTCGGCGAACTCTATCGGTGGAATGCTTGGAAACTTGATTAATAATTTCAACACTTACAACGAGTCTATTAATATGGAAGTTCAGCAGTCTGTAACAGAAGCTAATCAGATGTTATATGACCTCGCTGCCCTCAATAAAGAAATTAATCAAGCTGAAGCACTAGGACAAAATGCAAATGATTTATATGACCAGCGCGATTTAATTCTCGACAAGCTCTCTAAGATGATGGACATCTCCTATAATGAGCCTCTCGAAAGAAACGGCGTCAAAGGAGAATTCTTTCTATCTGTAAACGGGCGAGTTCTCGTTCAGGGAGTGCATGTTCGTGAATTAAAAGCTCATGCCTTCATGTGGGACAATCAAGTTTATTATGATGTTCAAGTTGCTGAAAACGAGTTTGATATTGTTGACAACACCGACGTAGCTGAAGCTCTCGCGACCGGCCCTGACGGTACTTTTCAATTAAACGTTGACAGAATTGCAAACGGCGTCGAATGGACAGCAGGCGGCGGTAATGCTCACTGCCTCGAAGTTCGTGCGGCTCAAACTTCTTCTTTTGACGGCGGAGAAATTTTGACGGCGAACTCCGCGGATATACCTTATAAATTATCGTTCAGGACCCTTGACGGCAACGAAAAGCCTTCAGTGCTTACAATCAAAATCGACAAGGACATAAACGGCGATTGGATTATGCGGGCGGAACTCAACGGCGAAGCCAAAGACGAAGACGGCGCAGATTTATTTGAATCCTTCAATGCCGGCACCGAACTTGATGTTTCTGAACTTTCAGATTTTATTAACGAAGCTGCTGAAATCTCCGCAGATGATTACGATGTAAATGTCAATGTGAAAGCGAATTACACAGCTACGAGTATCACTTTTACGGCAGACAGAGAAGACAGCTCCGGAAATAAAATTAATGATAAATCGCCGATCGAAATCTCGGATTATTCGGGAATGCTCGGTGCATTGGTCGAGGTCAAAGAAGAATTAACCGACGTCAATATGCGCGCAGAACCCGGAAGCATTACGGACCCGCTGAATATTTCCGGCTCTTTTAGAATCCAAGTTGGCACGCAGGGGACGCGAGTAACTTCAAACGTTTTTCGCGACAATCCCGCGAAGGGACTTTCTGAAGGCGACATTTTAGGCGAAGGCACAGCCGGCGAGCGTCATACTTTCAGAATCGGTGTTTCTGGCGATCAAGTGGATTTTACGGCCTCATGGAACAGTTCTACAGAAAGATGGGTTTTGACTTCAGATTTAGGGACCACAAAGACAGTAGGCTCGTCTATCACGGTGAAAGACTTATCCGACTTCATAGCAGCAACTTTCGATGCGGCTTCGAGTTCTGATAATCCCGCTCTCGTGAATTTGTCCGTCACGGCCGGAAAATCAGCCTCGGGAACTTACACGCAATTTTATGTTGAGAGCCGCGAAAATCATCTTTTATCTATAACTGACGTAGAAGGCGATTTAGCTGAACGAATGGGAATTAAAAATGAAAATCCCGTGATTACGATTGACGTTGAAAATTCTGATAGCCTCGTAACAATTCGCAACAAGATAAACGAAAAATATCAAGCTGAATTTGGATTAACAGAGCCGGAGCAATGGGTTCACGCGTCAGTTGACAAAGGCTATCTTGAAATTTCTGCCAACGTCGCCGGCGAAGCTCAAAGAATTACGCTCATGGGTTCGGAAGATGGAAATATGCAAGTGTTGCGACGCCTTGGCCTCACTCGAAATCAGCAGATCAAATCAAGCGTAAGAGACCCTAATAACAGGACACAATATTTAACAAGTTTCAGAGAAATCGCCTATATTCCTGAATCCGGCGTTGCTAATGACGCTTCATTTAGTTTGAACGGCGTCCGCTATCTCTCGTCGGATAATAAATTAAACATGGCGCGACGAGTTCCTTCGACGTCAACAGAAAATCGTTACAGCGCTACGGAATTATCGCAAGTTAGCGAAGGAATGTGGCTGAACCTAAAAGCCGCTGGCAACGCGGTTATCACAGTGCGACATCATATCCGCGAAGGCTCGATTAAGGCTCTCGAAGAAGCTCGCGACGAAATGATCCCTAATCTTAAATCCGAACTTGACGAAATGGCTTACGGACTTGTGAAAAACATTAACGCGCTTCAATATTCAGGTTACGGAATAGCCAGCGACATCACTACGACTGGCGTAGCGTTCTTTGATAATCTTGCGTTCCAGTCGGGAGCGTCAGAAAAATTAAAAGTCAATGACCGCGTAGCTTATGACCCGTCTTTAATTGGCGCTGCAATGGGACAAAAAGACTCGGACGGCAAAGCCCTTAAAGGCGTCAGCGGTGGCAGTGGCGACGGCACAAACGCTTCACGAATGAACGACTTGAATTTTTCAAAAGTCCTTGAGCATGGCACAATGACTATCAGCGGGATTTATGACGCTATGCTTTCTCAAATTGGAACTGAAGCAGGCCACGCAAAATTAATGTACACGACGCAATCGACAGTCAGCGAACAAATAGACAGTCAGCGTCAAGCCGTTTCAGGCGTAAATATAGATGAAGAACTTATGGACATGGTGATATTAAATCGCGCGTTCGGTGCAATGTCGCGTTATATAACGACCATGGACGAGATGTTAAACACTATCATTAACGGCATGGGGCTCGTAGGCCGATAAAGCAAGTAGGAATGAGGAAGTAGGAACTTTAGGAGGAAGAAAAAAATGTATAGTCGTTTAACAACTGCAACAATGTATGGAAGTCTGATGGATACGCTGCGGCAAAATCAAAGAAATATTCAAGACCTTCAACAGCAGATAGCCTCGGGTAATAAATATACAAAACTTTCGGATAATCCTGCGGCCATATCGCGCTCGCTCACTGTTCAATCTGCCATAAATGCAAACGATCAGTATCAGAGCAGCACTGACGACGCCTTGACGATGCTCAAATATGCAGATAGCGCGCTTCAAAACGTTCTCGACGCAGCTAAGACAATCCGAAATTTAATAATCGAAGCTGGCGATGCCGCTTTAGACTCTAGCCAGCTAAAGGACATCACTGCACAGATAGAAGCAAATAAAAAAATCATGCTCGACAACTTAAACACAAAAGTCGCCGGGCAATATTTATTCGGGGGAACAAGTTCCGGCGACGCTCCTTTTGTTGAATTAGCCGACGGCAGCGTCGAATATCGTGGTTCTGACGACAGAATTAAATATGTTTTAAGTGAAAGTCTTCTCGGCGATGTATCATTCACAGGCAGCGACATTGTACCCAAAAACGAAGACACTTATTTCATTTGCTCACATAAAGTCCCGCTTGACTGGAAATGGACAGGCCGCGAAGAAAAAGTTCAAATTACCGTCGGCAATCGCACAATCGCAGTTTTTATTCCTGAAGACTGGAGCGACTCCGACATAAACAAAACTAACAAACACACCGAAGAATTTGCAAACGAAGAAAATATTCAGAGCTTAAATTTCACAGACGCGAACGGTTTTAGAGACCCGAACGAACTTTCAGGAATCAGCCTTGACGACCTCGCAACAATCGTAAATCGTTCACTCGAAGAACAGGGCGCGGATATGCTCGTTACGGCGTATATCGAACGAGATTATGAAAGCGGAACTCAACAATTATATTTGAAATCCAACACTGGCGAGAAAGTCGGCATAACCGGCTGGCCTGATACTGATTATATGCCAATGCCCGCGACTATTAAAAGCCTCAATATGGGCGACGGAGCTGACGCCGCAGGCTGGAATTTAGAATTTGATGGCGAAAGCTCAAAGCTGACTATCTCGACACTTGACGGCTCTGTTACAGAAACGACAATCGAAATCACCGAGGACGACACGCCCGAAACTCTAGCAGGAAAAATTAACGCAATCGAAGGAATTTATGCGCGTCATTCAGCCGACGGAAACAGCATTGAAATTTTAGCCGAACGCATTGGCGACATTCCCGCAGATAGATTGAACATCAGCGAAGCCGAGGAAGCTTTGCACTATCCTTCGCTAGTTATAAAGGCCGAAGGCGGTGCGAAAAAACTTTTTGGCGAGTTCCGAAACGATGACGACGAAATTGTAAAAGACTCCGTCATCGTAAAATCCACAGTTCGCAACACTGACCAGAGTCATATAGATATTTTTGATTATCTCGGAATGGAAACGGCAACAAAAAGCCGCGAGTTTGCTCCCGACGAAACATTAAAAGTTGAAGACGATACGCAGCTTCATTGGCGCGTCATCAGCGGAGGCCGCAGCGTCGATATAAAATTAAATTCCGGTGAATATACAATCGAACAATTAGCCGACCGTCTCAGAAATGCCGGCGCAGGTTGGCTCGAAGTTACAGTTGAGCCGGGTGGCCATGATGTAACAGAAGAAACGCTTTCTAATCACTCGGACGATTACGAAGAAGAAACAAAACGAATCGTTATGCGTGGTTTTAATGGCGAGCAAGTTATATTTTTAGACATGAACGAATATAACTATGCCGACAAAATGAATCTTTCGTCCGCTTTGCGAACTGACGCTTACACTAAAGACCGTGTAGGCGTGGGCATGAAGTGCGTGAACTTCCCTTCAGCGCCGTGCGTCGATGATAATGTCGGCGTGCCTATGCGAGTTCAAATGAACTGCGGAATGTATTACGACGTTGACATTAAAAAATCAAAAGTCGTTGATAAAGAAACCGGTTTTGTAGATCGCGCTTTATTAATGCAAGAAATCGTTGACCAAGTTAACGAAATCGAAGGCCATGACATCATGGGCTTTGCTCAACATGTTGACAGCACCGGCAAAGACATAGACGGCTCTTGCTCAATGTATTTTCTTTCGGGCGAGGCGTTTACGGTCGTCGATATGCCTTTTAATGACCCCGAATGGAACGATTATTCAGGCGGCCTTGCTGCTCAAATGGGGATTCACGGCGGCGTTACTTCAAATTTGAAACAAACTCACGTGAAAATGCTCGACAATGCAACTTTCGCAGAAGCCTACGACACACAAGACGTGGCAGAAAAATATCTTAATATCGAATCAAACCCAGATAATTTGCGCTTCACAAATGGCACAATAAGATTTTCAAATCTTGCTCACAGTGTTGACATCGACGTAAACGAAGATGATACCGTAAAAGACGTTATGGACAGATTGCGAGTGCAGGCCGGCGATTGGCTTTACGTGAATTATTATGACACTCATATGGGCCAACTTGACGCTCGTAACGCGGGCGATTTTCCTTTGATTTCGATTTCATCGGTTGATGGTTCCGCAGTAAACGTCCTCGACATTAAGGGACACATTGCCGAAGACGCTCTTGGCCTTTCGACGGGGATTCAAGGACGTACAGCCGACACTGCCGTGCCGATTATGTCTTTTAATTGGGACGTGAACGCACAAGAATATAACTCCGGAGCTGTGGATTTCCCGGCTGATACTCTTGTTATCGAAGTGGCAGGTTATAAACACACGCTTGACTTAACGACTATTCGCGACGTCAACAATAATGACGAGATCAGAGCTGATGACATTGCAGAATTTATAAACGCACGAATGCAGGACGAAGACGTCAGAGCCTTAATCAACGATGATGAAGAGCTTGTGGTGTATTCGCCGCGTGGCTACTCAATCAAAATCGACTTCTTCAAAAATGGCAGCACCAACAATGTTACGAATGATTTTCTTGGCTCGGGCGATCACGATTGGGTCTTGAACAGAACGCACTATCGAGGCGGCTACGACCTTGAAGATAAAGCCTACATTATGTACGAGTACGATGCCTCGGGCGCAGCAACGGTTACACAACCTCGCGGATTTGGAAGCGATTTATATAACACGGGTGCTCACACTCAAAACGCTACAGTCAGGAGCGGAGCAAACACTATGAAACAAAACGGCTTCGGAACGATTAACGACGTTATCGCGGCGATCGAATCCGGAAACAGAGATGATCTTCTCGAAAAAATGCTTCCGCGCGTTGATGACTTCATAAATAATATTTTGAGCGTCATGGCCGAAGATGGAGCTTTGCAAGCTCGTTACAACTACAACACCGAAAGATTAGTAAATGAAAATTCCGTCATGAGTGAAGAACAAGATAGACTTGTTAAAGCAGACCCTGCGGACGTGATTTCGCAGTTAATGATGGCGGATTACATGTATCAGGCGAACTTGGCTGTTATTGCAAGATTGATTCAGCCGAGCCTCTTAGATTTCCTAAGATAAAAGATAAAAAAGGAAGCAGGATTTCTTTTTTACTTCCTACTTCCTAATTTCTTAACTCCTAATTATTTTTCAAACTTCCCAAATTTGCTTTCAGTCTTTCAACCTGCGCTTGGCCTTCGGAAACTTTCCCGCGCTCTTTCTCGACGACTTCAGCAGGAGCACGGGCAACAAAATCGGCTTTATCAAGTCGCGCTTGGCTCTTCGCGATTTCCTTTTCGATTGAAGAAATTTCGTTTTCAAGTCTCGTTATCTCTTTCGGAACGTCAAGAACATCACCGACCGGCAATTTAATTTCAGCTTCGCCTGTTACTGATGACAGCGACGCGCCGTGAGTCCATTCGCTAGACGGCGACTCAAAAATGACATCATGGACGCGGCAAAGATTTGAAATTTGATTCAATGACGATTTGAGAATTTTCGCGGCCTCTGATTCAGGATTGACTCGAATCACGACTTTATTAAGCCACTGCTGCGGAGCTACGTGAGCTTCTGCACGGAGATTTCTTAACGTCCTCACAGCGTCCTGTAAGACTTTCATTTTTGAAACTGCTTCGTCAAAAATAAATTCTTTCTTTGCTTCCGGCCACTTTGAACGCATTATGAACTCGTCGCCGTAACCGAACGCCGCCCATAATTCTTCAGTTACGAACGGAATAAACGGGTGCAATAATGGCAACGTCGTTTTGAAAACTTCTTCGAGAACTCCCGCGGTAGTTTTGCGTCGCTCTTCGCCTTCGTCGCCCTTTAATGCCGGCTTCGACATTTCAAGATACCAGTCGCAGACGTCGCCCCACACGAAATCATAAAGACTGCGCGCGGCCGTTCCAATGTCGTAAGCGTCGATTAGCTCACGGACTTTAGCGGCCATTTCCTGAGTCCGAGTCAAAATGAATTTGTCGTGCAAGTGAAGCTGATTAATATCAATCTCGTGAACTTCGTCATCAAGATTCATTAACGCGAATCTTGCGGCGTTCCAGAGCTTGTTCATGAAGAATCTGTAAGTTTCGATTCTCGTTGACGATAATAAAATGTCGCGTCCCTGTACAGAAAGCGCGGCGAGAGTCATTCTAAGAGCGTCAGCACCGTACTTGTCAATCATGACTAACGGGTCAATGACGTTGCCTTTAGTCTTGCTCATCTTCTTGCCATGTTCGTCTCGAATTAACGAGTGAATGTAAACATCACGGAATGGCACATCGTCCATAAATTCCAGACCCATCATAATCATTCGAGCGACCCAGAAGAAAATAATATCGAAGCCCGTTACCATTAACGAAGTCGGATAAAAATATTTCAATTCCGGCTTATCGTCAGGCCAGCCCATCGTTGAAAAAGGCCACAAAGCGGAGCTAAACCACGTGTCAAGAACGTCGCTTTCTTGTTTAATGTTCTTGCTGTGGCAATGCTCGCATTCAGTCGGATCGTTTTCGGCTACGGTTATGTGTCCGCAGTCAGAGCAA
>CAJORD010000190.1 GCA_905236605.1 uncultured Synergistales bacterium
AGCTGACCACTTCGGGCCGCTAACATGGTCAAATCTTAACGAAGACGAAGCTATGAAAAATTCGCTTGAGCTGCTGCGCTTGGCCGTTCGTGCGGGATTCAAAAAAATTCATTTAGACACAAGTATGAAACTCGCTGACGACTCCCCGAACGAAAGACTTTCTGATGAAAAAATCGCCGAACGTGGTGCAACTTTGTTGGCCGAATGCGAACGAACATATCAAGAACTTTTGAAACAAAATCCCGAAGAAGTTCGTCCGGTTTATATAATCGGCTCTGAAGTTCCGATTCCCGGCGGCGCTCAGGAAGAAGAAGCCGGACTTCAGGTTACGAAGGTCAGCGATTTTGAAAACACTTTGAAAATTTACAAAAAGAAATTCGAAGAGCACGGACTTTCAGAACGTTGGGGCGATGTTATTGGCGTAGTTGTTCAACCGGGCGTCGAGTTTGGCGACAAAGAAATTCATTTTTATAATCGTGAAGCGGCGAAAGAACTTTCAGCGGCGTTGAAAAAACACCCCGGCGTAGTCTTTGAAGGACATTCGACGGACTATCAGTCAAAAGAAAGATTGCGTGAGATGGTCGAAGACGGCATCGCGATTTTGAAAGTAGGGCCGGCGTTGACGTTCGCACTTCGTGAAGGGCTGTTCGCGTTGAGCATGATTGAGCAAGAATTAATTTCTGAAGGCGACCGCGCTAATTTCATCGAGACGCTTGAAAAAGTCATGTTAGAAAATCCGGGCAACTGGCAGAAACATTATCACGGCTCCGACAGAGAAAAATTTTTCGCACGTCGTTACAGTTATTCGGACAGATGCAGATATTATTTCAGCACTTCCGAAATCAAAGACGCAATCAAAAAATTATTTGCAAACATTGACGCCGCTATCTCGCGTGATGAAATTCTGCCGGGGCTGCTTAGTCAGTATATGCCGCGTCAATATAAACGAGTTCGCGACGGTGAAATTAAATTAAAAGCCGATGCGCTTGTGAAAGATTTTGTTGTGGCGGTTGCGGAAGATTACAATTTTGCAGCGGGATTTTAGTAAATGCACTATACGCAAAAATATAAATCGCCGCTTGGAAATATTTTGCTTGCTGCGGACGAAGAAGGTCTAACGGGTTTGTGGTTTGAGGGACAAAAATATTTTGCCTCAAATCTTGCTCCAGAGCATCAGGAAAAAGATACGCCAATCTTTGAACAAGTTTTTAAGTGGCTAAATATATATTTTTCCGGAGAAAATCCAAATTTCACGCCGCCTCTTCATATGCTTGGGACAGAATTTCAGATAAAAGTCTGGGAGCATCTGCTAAAAATCTCGTACGGTCAAACGATAACTTATGGTCAACTTGCTAGACTGTGTGGTATAACGTCGGCTCAAGCTGTTGGCGGTGCCGTAGGACATAATGCAATTTCAATTATTATTCCCTGTCATCGTGTTGTAGGTGCAAATGGAAATCTCACGGGTTATTCCGCAGGCATTGATAAAAAACTAAAGCTTTTGTCTTTGGAAAAAATAAACACGGAAAAATTTTTTGTTCCGAATAAGTGAGAAGCACTTAAGATTTTTTTAATTGAAAAAGTCAGTTCCTCTTGTCATGAGAAGAGCTGATTTTTTTATATTCATCTAAGCATGTTATAATTTATTAACAAAATTTAAGTAATATGGAGGTTGATTTTTTATGTTTGACTGTATAATGGTCAAGTCAAGTCAAGTCAAGTCAAGTCAAGAGCTGAGCTGATCCTTAGCGCGCTAGTCCTTCTGTTTGTTCTCCTTTCGAGTTCGGTTTCTTATGCTGATGTAGTTTACATTGGGAAGAGTCAGAGTCATGTAATGTATGTCAAGCAGGAAAGCTCCGAAAAATTCACACGAATTTCAGATGTACTTCCAGAAATTACAGAGCGAAGCGATAATCGCTATCCTTACTACGACGAAATTGCCGCGTTCACTGTAAACGGCAAAAACAGAGTTATCGTGTTCCGTCGCGAATCTGATACAAGCGTAACCATATCGACATACGACCCTGAAAATTTCTCAACTCCTGTCGCAAGCAAGACGCATGAAATCCCTAACGGTCATGATGGCGGTATTGACATTTTAGGCAATAATATTATTTTCGCAGAAGCTAATGTCATCTACGAAATGAATCCGGAAACTTGCGAAATCGTCAACACGTATCAGTATAGTGATTATGTTGGCTCCGAAGCTGATGTAATCGTGCATGACGGTTTAATTTTCGTGTGCGAGGCTATTTCAGATCTCGACGGTCCGAATTTCAAACTTGAAATTTTGAGCGCTGTGAACAAAGATAAAGTAACCGGGAGCATTAACGGTTTGACAGTAGATTTGGCTTCAAGCGGTAATAATCTTTATTGCAGCGGTGGCGGAGACGGAATCTATCTCATGAAATACAATGACTTCAAAAATCTTACGCTCAATGAGTCAGAAGAGAATTTCTCTAAATACACTACGCTTGCCATAAATGGAGAAGTAGCGGCTTTTTGTTCAGACGGCAACGGCGGACTTTATTACATTTTAAGAGAAGATTTTATTACCACTGAAGGCGGTAGAAGTTTTGTATTAGGCAAGAAAATTTATCATTACGACGGCTCAAAATCAACGCAAGTATATAGCTCGGATACACAATTAGGTAGCCTTGTTTACGATCCCGTCGGCAAAGCTTTGTTTGCCGGACTTTATCCCGACGTTGATACACCTTCATTGATGGGGTTTTACTTTGCTTTAACGCAAAATAGCAACGGCAATTTTGAACGCAGAGAGCCGGATTTTCGGCCGTATTGGGAAGATGGATTTTATCCATTAGCAGCAGTTGTCAGCAAAGCTTCATCAAATTCTGAGCAACAAGACAACACACAGCAGACGGGGACGGAAGTTAAAACTAAAACTTTGTCTGAAAATATTGCTTCAAAACTTGGTGTTTCAAGTTCTGATTTAACGCTTTTGCCTTCGAGCACTACGAATCAAGATATAGTAGCAACGGACGCAGCAAAGGCAGCCATATCGAACGACGCCGGCTTTGCAGTTGTCGATCAGTTTGGCTCCGTTTCGATTCAGACGGCGGGAGCTTACTATTGGGAGCTTAAAGTCGAATCCAATTCAGGCTACCTAGGACAACCCGCAGCAAATTACAAAATCTATCTCGTGAATATTAACGTCTACACGGGCGCTGTGAGTGTGTCATCACTTCCGACCGGAATAACTGAAACAACGATCACGGACTCTAGCGGAAATTCTTTAACGACAATTCCGAGTTCGATCTATGTCTCTGCAAATCTTGAACCGGGTACTCACGGAGTATATTTGGCGCGGTCAACTAGCTCCGGCACCGGCGACAAAAATTTGAAATCTTCCGGCGCGGGCTGTAATTTTGGATTTGGAATTTTGCCTGCGATTTTAATTTTTTCATGTGCGATTTTGCGTAAAAAATTTTAATCTTACGGTAAAAAATAAAAGGGCATACTCTTTATTTCGGGTATGCTCTTTTTTTTATATGTTTTCTATTTTTCGATGACAGTTCCGGACGATGCGCAATTAAGAACAAAGAAGTGCGAAGCCGAACCGCCTCCCGTGAAAATTTTGCACATTGCTTGAGATAATTGCCCGGCTTTGCCGTGAACAATTGCGATCATAGTCGGGCCTGAACCACTTATAGCCGTCGCTACACAGTCAGGGTGATTGGCGATTTCGTGAAGAAATTTCTCGCCCGTCGTCCCCGGAAATAATTTCGCTCTATGTGGCTGATGAAGCCGATCTTCCATTCCCACTCGCAACAAGTCCCAACGTCCCATAGCCCACGCCGCGCAAAGAATGCTAGCATGACTGACATTAAAAACAGCGTCCTTAAATGGAACACTCTGCGGCAAAATTTTTCTTGCGTCTTCAGTGTGAACTTGAAAATCTGGAACAGCCGCGATTACGTTTAAGTCGTCAGGAAGCGCGGGAAGTTTCACACATCGAAGCGTCTCGCCGTCCCAACATGAAACAGTCATGCCGCCAATATAACACGGAACGACGTTATCGGGGTGGCCTTCGATTTTTGTCATGACGCGCAATAATTCATTTTCTGATTTCCCAGCGTCCGATAACAAATTCGCAAGCACTACACCCGCGACTACAGCGGTCGAAGAACTTCCTAAGCCGCGATTTAACGGAACGGCGTTGCAACTTTCAAAAGCAAAGCCCTTCACGGGGACGTTCCATTCGTTACAAGCTTTAATATAACTCGTTACAAGCATGTTCTTAGAAGCGTCTTTGAGTTCGTCAACACCTTCGCCAGAAATTTCGCAAGTATATTGACCTTCGGGCAAAATTTCTTTAATCGTGAAAATGTTGTAAAGGCTCAAAGCCATTCCCAAAGTATCGAAGCCGGAACCTAAATTCGCCGTCGTTGCAGGAACTTTTAATTTAATCATTTCGATTCTAAAACTCTCATTAAGTCTTCGAGAGTGTCGTTAATCTCGATCGGCTTTCCTACTTGCGACATCGCTGTATCAGGGTCTTTCAAGCCGTTGCCCGTGAGGATCATTGTAACGGTGATGCCTTCAGGAAGTTTGCCAAGTCCCTTGAGTTTTATTAACCCGGCGAGCGGTGCGCATGACGCAGGCTCCGCGAAGACTCCGCCTTCTGCGGCTAAAATTTTCTGCGCGGCTAAAATTTCTTCGTCAGTTACGGAATTAAATTCTCCGCCGGACTCACTCACGGCAGCTCTTGCAAGATGAGCGCTTACGGGATTTCCAATTCTGATTGCTGTTGCGATTGTTTCAGGGTTAGGGCACGGCTTATTAAAGACGAGCGGCGCAGCGCCTTCAGCTTGGAAGCCCATCATTCGAGGAAGTGAATTAATTTTTCCGAGTTTCTTATATTCGTTATAACCTGCCCAGTATGCGCTAATGTTGCCGGCGTTGCCTACGGGTATGGCGTGCCAATCGGGGGCCTTGCCTAAGACGTCGCAAATTTCCCACGCGCCCGAACGTTGGCCGATTAATCTATACGGGTTCACGGAGTTGACCATAGCGCAGCCGGTCTTGTCTGCACCTTCGCGAGCGAGTTCTAAGGCTCTGTCAAAATTTCCTTTTACGGCGATAACTTTAGCTCCGTACATCAACGCTTGCGCCAATTTCCCGAGCGCGACTTTTCCGGCGGGAAGCAAAACGAAGCAAGGGATCCCCTGTGAAGCAGCATATGCCGCGGCACTTGCGGACGTGTTGCCGGTTGAAGCACAGATTACAGCGCGCTTACCGTCTTCGAGAGCCTTAGCGACAGCCAAGACCATTCCACGGTCTTTGAAGGAGCCGGACGGATTACAGCCCTCGAACTTGCCATATAATTTAATTCCGAGTCGTTCGCTTACTCGCGGCAGAAAAATTAACGGCGTGTTACCCTCTTCAAGATTTACATTTGGTGTTGCCGGTGTTATCGGCAAGAGTTCTTTGTAATGATTTAATACTCCCATGATTATTAACTCCTTTAATTAAAATTATTGTTCTGTTCTATCATAAAGCTTGTTAATAATTTTCTTAATACACGGCCTGAACGTCGATAAGATTCTGAAAGGCCATGTCCAGCCCGATATTATTAATCTCGCCGCTGACTTTCTGAAGCTATCGATCAAAGGCGATTCTAATATATCACGCTTATTCGCTACAAAAAAGCTGCGAATGGTGTCAAACCTGTCGAAATATTTTTCTGAGTTTTCTTTATTAAGATACATGTACGACGAGACGCCGAACCAGACAGCTTTTTTCAAAATCAGCGGCATTGTATCAGGCACCCAATCTGCAGCCATTGAATAACGTTCAATAAAAATCAAAGCTCGTTCCATAGGACTAATTATTGTCTTTGCTGTAGCTGAGGTGGTGTTGCCAGTGTGGTTTCGATAAAAATATAAAGTTGCTTCAGAGACTGCAATAAGCTTTGTCCTCTTCAAAACATGCGGAAAGACTCCCATGTCTTCAACGCTCCGAAAGTTTTCAGGGAAGCGGACTTTTTCTCCAGAATTGAAAAGTTCGGCTTTGAATAATTTTCCGATAACATGATTAAAAACTAAATCTGGAATTAATATTTCTGCATATTCGTTCATCGTGTAAACTCGAGTCTCATATCCTCTGGGAGCTTGCGTTTCATCATAAAATTCTGTGCCGCTTGCTATATCGGCGTTATGTTCGTGAGCAATTTTGAGAAGCGTTGAGCAACATTCCGGCCTTATCCAGTCATCGTCATCAACAAAAGTAACGTAGCGTCCTGTCATTCTGTCGAGTGCAAAGTTCCGTGAGCTTGCTTGTCCTCCGTTTTGTTTTGAGAAAATTTTTATCCGGCTGTCTTTTGCGGCGAAAGCTTCACAGATTTCGAGCGAATTATCTTTGCTGCCGTCGTTCACAAGAAGAATTTCAAGATTCTTGTATTCTTGATTCATGATTGAGTTTAAGCATTTTTCAATAAATTTTTCTCCGTTATAGACCGGCACAATCACGCTTATTAAATCGTCCATGAGTTCCCTATCTTCTGTTAAATAATTTCGATACTTTGATTGTCGTTTAGCGTCAGGCATTCCGCGCCGTCAGGTGTGATTAAATAATCGTCCTCGATTCTAAGACCGCCAAAGTCTTCAATGTAAATTCCCGGTTCGATCGTAACAACATCGCCGACTTTCAAAATATCTTTTGAAGTTCGTGAAAGCCGCGGGGCTTCGTGGACTTCGAGGCCGAGGCCGTGTCCAAGACCGTGAAGAAAATTTTTTTCATAGCCTGCATCAGAAATAATTTTCCGTGCTACAGCGTCAACATCTTTGCCAGCTACTCCCGGCTTTAACGTCTTTGCGGCCTCTCTGTGAGCTTTCAATAAAATCTCGTTTAGCTCAAGAATTTTTTTGTCCGCGCGGCCAAGAGCGAAATTTCTTGTTATGTCGCTCATGTAGCCATTTACCATTGCGCCATAATCTACAGTAACATTCTCGCCGTCGGAAAATTTTTTTAGCGTTGCTGGAGCGTGACACATTGCGCTTCGTGGGCCTGAAGCTACGATGAAGTCATCATGTGCCCAACCTTTCTCCGCGCCGAGCAATTTAATTTCTTCCATGAGCTTAATTTCAAACTCTATTTCACTCATTCCCGCGCGAGTTTTCTTTAAGACGTTGCCCAATGCTTCGCGGCCGATTAGAGCGGCCTGTTTAATCATTGAAATTTCGTAAGCGTCTTTTGTGCGTCGCAACTTCAAAATTAAATCTGAAGCGTCGATCCATTCGATTGAAATCGGTGCAAAATATTTTTGAAATTCAGCGTGAGAAATTTTTTCAGCCTCGTAGCCAACGCGTTTGAAGTTTGAATCTTTGACGGCGCGGGCGATATAGTCAGGCAATGAAAATTCAGATTGAATTACGATTTTGAAGGGCGATTGTGCTTTTGATTGAGTTTGATAGCGTCCGTCGGTGATTAAAATTTCTTCGTCAAGCGTGATTATTAAAGCCGCGGAGCTTCCTCGAAAGCCTGAAATATAATGACAGCTTTCAGAATTTGCTCGCTCTTCGACGATTAAGACAAACGCGTCAAGATTTTTTTCTGACATTAAGACACGCAATTTTTCGACTCGTGATTTTATGATTCCTGTGTTAATTGTTATTCTCTCCTTTAATGTGTGCTGATAAAATATTATAAGTTATGAAAAAATTCACAGGGAGGTTTTCTAATTGCAAAACATTTTAGATTTATTAAACTACCTCGATGACGTTCTTTATTATCCTATTTTAATAGTCGTGCTTGTGTTCGCGGGAATTTATTTTTCATTCCGCACTAAGTTCGCGCAAGTCCGACTTTGTTGCGAATCGATCCGAATTATGCTAGAGCGTCCCGGCGAGAAGGGAGCAATTTCATCTTTCCAAGCGTTGATGGTCTCGACGGCTTCGCGAGTCGGCACTGGCAACATTATCGGAGTCTCAACGGCAATATGCCTCGGCGGTCCCGGCGCAGTGTTCTGGATGTGGGTATTAGCAATTCTTGGCGGAGCTAGCGCACTCGTTGAAAGCACGTTGGCACAAATTTACAAACAGCGCGACAAAGACGGCGGAAGCTACGGCGGCCCTGCGTATTATATTGAACATGTCCTTCACAGCAGATTTGTAGCGATTCTATTCTCGTTGTTCTTAATCGCGACTTACGCTTTCGGTTTCAATGCTCTTTGTTCGTATAATCTTCAATCGACATTTGAAGCTTACAAATTTTATGATCCGAGTTCCACGCCGTTTATAATCGGAATTGTTATCGCTTTAATCGTCGCTTGGTGTTTATTCGGCGGTGGGCGTCGAATCGTGCGCGTAACTGCTCTTTTAGTTCCGTTGATGGGAATTGTATACGTTGCAGTCGCTATATATTTAATGATAGTAAACGCGGACAAATTGCCCGGAGTCTTCAAATTAATTTTTGATGACGCTTTCAACTTCAAAGCGATCGGCAGCGGCATAGCGGGCTCGTGCTTAATGTACGGAATTAAACGCGGACTATATTCAAACGAAGCGGGCGTAGGTTCTGCACCGAACGCGGCTGCGGCGGCTGATACTTCGCACCCGGTGAAGCA
>CAJORD010000191.1 GCA_905236605.1 uncultured Synergistales bacterium
CTCGGTGAATTATATCACGGACAACGGCACGGGAACTTTGACAGAATCTCAAGACGTGCTTCCAAAAATTTCTTCGCAGACTGATGGCTATCCTTACTACGACGAAATCGAATCTTTCAAGCTCAACAATCAAAATCGAGTTTTCGTTTTGCGTCGAGATTCAAGCACAAGCGCAACGGCCATTATATACAATCCTGAAAATTTTTCTACACCGTTAGCAAGTAAAGAACTCGCGATAACGTCAGGACATTGGGGCGGGCTTGAAGCGTTCGGCTCAAATATAATCTTTGCGAAGTCGAACAACATTTACAAAATGAATCCGACAACGGGCGAAATTATTGACACTTACAAATATGCAGATAATACCGGCTCCGAAGTCGATGTGTTAGTGCATGACGGTTCGATATTCGCAGGCGAAGCCATTAGTGATAACGGCGGCGTCAGTTACAAACTTGAAATTATGGACGAGTTAGGCAACGTGACAGGAACAGTCGCGAATTTTAATCCGGTAATGATTTCGAGCGGCTCAAAACTTTATTTCTATGATAATTTTTCGTCGCGTTCACACTTAGACCCCGGAGTCTTCCTCATGAAGCACGAGAAAGCCAAGAACGTTAATACTGACGTAACGTCCGAATCGTTTAATCCTGACGATTACTCCACGAAAGTTGTAGAAAGTCAAGTAGCAGGCATTTGTCCGGACGGCAACGGCGGATTTTATTACATTCCTGTTGACAATCCCATAACGAATAACACCGGCAATTACAACGCTAACGACTACACCGGAACTCATGTTTATCATTACGACGGCACAAACGCAACGGAAGTTTACGCTTCAACAGACATGATCGGCTACGTAGGCTACGATCCATTGAGCAAAACTTTATTTATCGGTTCGCTCCATGTTATTGGCGATGATTTACATTACGGTGACAGCGAGCCGAATATTTCTATCGTGGCTTTAAGAGCAAACTCAAGCGGAAAGTTTGAGGCTGTTACGACGTTCCCCAATGTTGGCAACATAAATATTGCTCTCGTCAGCAAAACTCCTTCAAACTCAACGCAAAACGATTCTACAAACAACAACACTGACACTAACAATCAGACAAACAACGACACTTACGAACGTCCTAGCACAACGATAACTGAAGATAACAAAAAAGAAATTCGTGACGCATTGAAAGAAACTTTCCAAGAACTCGCGGACCTGATCACTGATGACACGGAAGTATTTTATATTGAAGATTCTGATGCCGAAGTCGGAACAACGAGAAGCGAAAGCGATGTTCAAGCCGATGAAGTGCCATCAGGCCAAGTGCTTGCAAAAGTTTTGCCCGCGACAACGATAAAGACACCGGGAATTTATTATTTCACTGTCGATTTATCGAACTTGACGGCCGGAGCGACGATTTATTGGCACTCATGCCCGCGCAATGTAATTAACAATAATGTAAGTGCGGCAGCGAGTGATTCAGATAGCGCGGCGGTGTTCTATACGTCGGACATGAAAAAGACTTCGACAGTACCGACAACGGACAAATCTGTAATTGTAGCGACGTATCTGGACGCGGGGAATTATGCTCCGATAATCACGACTGCTTCAGAAAATAAAAATCTTAATTCGAGCAGCGGCGGTTGTAACGCAGGATTGAGCTTCGCGGGCCTGCTCTTAGGATTGCTATTAATCAAACGAAAATAAAATTAAACATAAGAAATTTCAAGGCTCCGGTTAAATCGCCGGAGTCTTTTTTTATGCGGCGCTTTCTAAATTTAATTGACTTTAGGGGGGGGGAATTGTATATTATCCAAGCTACTTACTTATCTACCAATCATATTACTTAATTTTTAAAAGGAGGTCCTTTTATGCGCAAATTTCTTTTAGTTCTGACGCTCTTAGCGTTGGCTATTGTACCATGCACAGCTTATGCGGACGTTGCAGAGCCGTTCAAAGATTTCGGACTTCATTTAGGTCAAACGAATTACACGAACGGCAGCGTTTATTTCCGTGAGGGCGACACTCCATATTATGGCGAGGTCAAAACTTACAACGTCAGCGACTACGAATATTTTCTCGGCGGAACTTTGAAAGCTGGTTACAAAGGCCGAGCACCGTTCGGGACGTTGACAATTCTTAGCGGCGACACTCCGATTCAGCGTGAACTGACGCCGGGAAGCGATTCCAGAATAATTTCTTGCGATGGCGATACGTTTGTTAGATACGATTTAGATTTATATTATTTATATTATTCCATGAGCCGATCCCGCTCGCAAGACGTGCTCTGGAATTTGTACACGTCGCCCGATGCCAACGTTACCGTGGGCAGTGCGACCGTTCCGCCGTACAGCTCACTCGCACTTAAGCCAAAATCAAAAGACCTCGCCGCAGATGAAATTGTTCCGTATTTCAAGGAAATTTTGAGCAGCGACAACAAGACCATCGAAGCGATCGAGTTAAGTTTTGTTAAGTCTGGCGATTTTGAAACGCCTGTTACAGATTCAATCACTGAAGTTAGAGTTTCTGTGAACTATCTATGCACACGCAAAACCGAATACGACCCCGATAATTTCTATAAAAGCAAAGAATATTACTCCTACACTTTCAGCGGCAAAGATAACATTATCACTAGTGCCGACTTGCCCGAAGCCGAAGACGGAGTTTCATATTCAATTTCCAGCGTTGAGAACGCAACTGTTTATTACAGGCTTGGCGAAGGTGCTTATCGATGGGATTTTCAAAAGGCCGATTACGCTTCTGAAATCGAATGGGGAGAACTCGCGCTTGATAAACAGCCGTTAACGCTCTTAGCCGGACAAGACCCACAAGAGATTACAATCAAATTGCCGTCGTCGTTCATGGAAATCGAAGAAAGTGGCGATAAGTGGCTTCTGCCGATTGAGCAGCGCATTTATCACTATGACGAAGAGACCGGCGAAGAAACAGAGGAAATCATTCCTTACAGAGAAGTTGAAGAAAATTATTTTGTCTCAACAAAAAATTCTAGTGTGTTGACGCTCGATGAAGGTTCTTTCAACTATAAGAAAGGCTCCGCTGATCTCTCGACATGGAACGGCCTCGACTATCAAGACTACAAAGCGACAGTTTCATTCAAATTGCTTGCTCAAGAACCTGGCTTGACGATGTTAATTTTGAATTTGCCTGTAGGCAATGGCACACAAACTTTCTATCGCGAAGTTAATGTTGTTGACTCTAAACTCAATCTTCCTGAAACCGGCAAGGACTACTTAAAGCCGACTCTTAACACTCATATTTCAAGGGCTTTAATCGCGGCAGGGAAACCTTATTATCCGTCAGCAAAATTTGAAGGTCTTGAACTCGGAATCGACGCAAGCGCCTACACAGCCAATCCCGGCAGCTATATAAATGCAAATGCCAACAATGGCTTTATAACTTTCAGAAAAGGCAATCACGGCGAAAGTTATAGATTTTACTGGAACGCTCATGTGAACGACTCCGGAACAGAGTTCGAGAGCAGCCTTTGGGATAATGTATTATCTTACGGCGGAGATAATCCTGGCTATAGTTATTATTTGTTCAGATACGAAGACATCAATAATTATTCATACTGGTGGGAAAGCAACGTTCACATTACTAGCATCGATGCTGAAGGTGAGCCTATGGAATTAAATGAAATTCACAATAGCACTCTGCTAAAAATTCCAGCGTTGAATTTCAAAACCACGGCGCAGCAGCTTGAATCTTTCGTTCCTTACTTTGAATCTCAATATGACGAAGACGGAAACGTTATCGCGCTTGCATGGTCGTTTGTAAATTCAAAGACGATGGCCAAGGTTACTCCGACAATTACCAATCTCACAATTAACGACCGGAAATTTACAGGTACAAGCGGGACGCTGACGTCAAAGGATTTCGATACGACTGACGACGAAGGCAATGTTATTGGCAACGATTGGCAGCCTAATGACGTTAGCTTCTCTTATGAAGCTGACGGCGTAACTTATCGATGGGACTTTTCCAGAGACTACAGCTGGTGGTATAGCAACTCCACAATCTACGTGGGCGAGGCTACAGGTTTCTGGTTTGGCAGCGATTCAGAGCCTATCGTCGTTATTCAAAGCACCGATATAATCAGCCAAGACTCAATCGAATATGACGACGATGATTATTACAATAGCTATCGTGTTATAGTAAAAGGTTTGAAGGCTGGCACTTCGGCTATGGCAATAATCGCGAAGAATGAATATAATCTCGACTGGGGATATTTAATCAGAAATTACTTCGTAACGGTTAAAGAAGCTTCAGAGCCGATAGAAGAAGATTATACGGAGATTTACCCGAGCAACTTCTATCTGGACTCCTGGATTTCTGAAGGCTACGCTTCAATAATCGAAGGCAAGACGTACTATGACGAAGACGACAGCGAAAACGACGCAAAAATCGAAGTTACCCTTCGCCGTTTATACAGAGTTTCAAGCACAGCCTATGAAAAGTATAAAGATTTATTCAAAGGCAAGCTGTCGCTTTACAGCAATGATAAATTCGTTCAGTCGTTCGACATTGAGCCTTCGGACGAGCACGGATTATACGAAGCATACGAAGGTAGCAACATCATATATTATTTTTATGTAAGTTACTTGCTCACTGAACAGCTCGGCTTAGGTTCTGACATTGACGTAAACGGCCTAACTTTCAAATGGGAGTTTCCGTTAAGCGGTGACAAAGTCATCAATAGAAACGGCGAGGGGACTATTTCGCCCTATAGCGACAGCAAGAAGACTCTCAAAGAGCAGTTCGCGACTTACAAACCGTACATTAAACTCAATCGCGACGGCCTCAATGTTAAAAGCTTCGAATGGTACTTTGTCGATTCAGCCGATAATCGCATAGCGACGCCGACGAGCATTGGCGATAACGTTGTGTTCTATCTTCCGTATTTGCCTCGTGAAGATGAAGAAGACTATTATCGTAGCGAGCTGAAAGTCAGCAAAGACCAGAGCGTCGTTAATATTAATTTACCCGAGCGCGCCGTCGATGGGATACAGTTAGAATTTACAGATAACAATGTCGGGTATAGCTGGTGGTTCTCTCTTGCTAACAGCAGCTCAGCGTTCAAGTGGAACGCGACGGACAACGCTTATCCGTTAGTTATGACGGTTGGCGACGCTAAGACAATCACAATTACTCATGACTATGACGGCTCCAGAAAATTGACTCCTTATGTCGGAAATTCTGATGTTGTTAATATGGAAGTTCTTTCAACTTCGGCCACGTCCATAACGGTGAAGCTCACAGCGAAGGCCGCAGGTATGACTTCAATAAGACTTTCAGCAGGCGCAGATAGCTATACGTCATCGCCGCGCGAGATTTGGGTAGCTGATTCTTCAGGCAATGTCCCGCACCTGACGAAGAATATCGAAGACTTTATGGAAAAACTCACTCTTGAAGAAGTCAAGCAAGATGATAAGTCCGAAGATACAAAGCCTGAGGATAACACCAAAACTGAAGACACTGACGATGGCAAAAAGACAGGCAACGAAGAAAAAGTAAATCAGGGCGGCGATGAGAAGCAACCGGTAAGCGACAACACCGATGACAACAAAGAAACGGTAATTAACAACAACACAGGTGGCGGCGGTGAAACTGTAATCCCGCAGGATAACGTTACGCCTGAATCTAAGCCTTTTGAGAAGCCTGACTTCGCTTTGACGGACGAGCGCAAGGAAACAATTCGTGAAGCACTAAAGGAAATCTTCGCAGAAATTTTGAATTTCATTGACGAAGCTACGGAAGTTTTCTTTATGACGGACGAAGCCGGCATTGGAAACACGCGAAGCGTTTCTGACGTTAAAGACGAAGAAGTCCCAAGTGATGAACAGCTTGCTGCGCCGTTGCCCGCAACTGAAATCACGAAACCGGCGGTTTATGTGTTCAAGGTCGATGTTTCTATGCTTAAAGTTGGTGCGCCTTTGTTCTGGCACGCTTGCCCGAGAGATTCTGTAGCAGCGGCAGCAGATAATGAAGACGATACGGCTGTGTTTTATAACGCCGACATGTCGCAGCGAATTACAACAGTCCCTGCGGATAAAAACGTAGTTGTTGCAGCGTACATGGGAGCGGGCAGTTACGCACCGATAATCGCAACTTCATCAACGAAGACAAATACTCTTGGTTCAAGCGGCAGCGGTTGCAACGCAGGATTGAGCCTCGCGAGCTTGCTCTTAGGTTTGTTCTTAATCAAACGAAAATCAGCTTAAATAAAAGCACAAAAAAAATTGCCCTCTGGAAAAACCGACGGGAGGCCCGCTGCCAGAGGGCTTTTTTAATTTCGACTATTTGATTATCTGATTTCGATATCTGGCTGTGCGTTGCCTGTAAATCTCACTGACGAATCATACATACCATACGCGCTAATCTGCGGGACTTTGAAAGTTCCACGCGTTACCGCGCGCATCTTGAAGCCGTATGAAATTTCTTTTGTGAGCCTGTCAAAGAACAAAACAAGTCTGTCATCACGAATATCATTCACAATTCCATAACCTGACGTTTCGCCTTCGTCGCCTTCGATTCGCGGGTTTTCAAGTTCAAAGCCCGCCGGTAATAAATAATTCAAAGCGAGATTGTTCACCGGCATTGAAGGCTTCAACGTGAGAACGACTTGAATAACTTTTCCGTGTGCGATCGGTTGAGCGAGATTCAAAGCATTCCCGGCCTCGTCGAAGTAAACGCACTCGACATTAACATTTCTGCGCTCGGCTTTCGGTTGGGATTTCGGGAAACCGTTGACGCTCCACGCAAAACGCCCTTGGCCGTCGCCGTCGGCTTCAATTAAAATTCCGGCGCTTCGTGGAAGTTCGTTCACGTTGATTGAAGACGGCTTGCCGCTCTCGTAAGTTAATAAAGCGTTGTCGCTGGTGTCCGTGTTCAGTTGCGCTTTAATATCGCTCTTGGCCCCGGCTGCTTCAACGTTGTAACGAGCGAGCGCGATTAATGCTGCGGCGTTATCCTGCGTGCTGAACCATTTGCCATTGCCACCCATTTCCGTAAGACGGCTAGCGAGTTCTGTAACTTCAGGTGCCTGCGGTTCAACGTCAAGCCACATTGACAATAACGCGGCCGTGTTTCGAGCTTCGCTTTCAAGAGTGCGACCAGAGTAACTGGAATTTTTGCCTACGTTCAAACTTCTTAAAGCGTCGGCGTTGCCGTCAATTAACGACTGCGCACCCGCTAAATAAATATTTCCGGACGGTCTTAAGCTGCGCTGATTTTCGCGAAGATATTCGATCCAACCGAGCGGCCTCTCTCCATTGAGTGCAAGAACGTAAACGGCGTAAGCCTTCGTCGTGAGGTCGTCGCGTTCGTCGTCGTCAGAGTTGAAGGCCGGCATTGACGCAAGAAAATCTCTCATCCAGTTAATAACGCCTGTGAACATCTCTTCGGGGAAATTAATTCCGGCGTTTCGAGCGTTTAATAAGAAGTGCGCCGCATAGACGCTGCCCCATGCAAACGTAGCGTTGCTGCCCGGCCACATTGAGAACGAGCCGTCATAAAGCTGCATTGACTGAATACGAGCTATAGCGCCGTTAATTCTCTCTTGCAAAGCAGAGTCTGTCGTAAGAAGCGGATCGAGTTCGGCGACAGCGTCCGGCAAAATCAAGAACGGCCAAGCGCCCGAAATAGTTTGCTCTAAGCAAGCGTAAGGATAATTATTAAGGAAGTCGATAGCTCTCGTTACGTTTATGGCGGGAGTGTCAGCAAGCGTAAGTGTTCCGTTGACGTCGCCAACGAAGTCGCTAAGCGGAATATCGAGTTTCGTTGTGCCATTTTCAAAAATTCCAGAGCCTCCCAACGTTATAGCGGGCCACGCTGAACGAACAGGCATTTCGATTTCTTGCGTGAAAGATTTTTCCGCGCCGTTATCGTCCCAAGTTGTCGTGATTTTTAATACGGCTTTGTTGCTGCCGCCTAATGCGCGCGCTTGAGTGTTGAAATTTGCTTTTGCACCGGCCGGGATTCTTAAATCCGAGAACGACTCATTAAGCATCAAGCCTTCGGGCGTGAGATTAATTTTTACATTCTTGTTTGAAGCCGACGTGTTAAACACTGAAACAGGAACATCAAAGACATCACCGGGAGCGGCGAATCGAGGCAAACCGGTTTCGGTTACGATTTCACGAGCGATTTCGATTTGCTGCTCGGCGTTTCCAAAACTGCGGCCCGAAGCTGCGACTACAAAGAGCCGACCGCGTCCGCTAAATTCAGGAATGTCAAGTTCGGTTTTAATTTCGCC
>CAJORD010000192.1 GCA_905236605.1 uncultured Synergistales bacterium
GCGGCAAATTATAATCCTAAAGTCATTGTCGTTGAACGAAATGGCGAAATTGTTCCTAAAGAAGACTACGACAAAATAAAAATTCAAGATGGCGATGTCGTCGAAGTCGTCAGCTTCATGGGAGGCGGCTAATCTGCTCTCAATAAAAACTGAAACACAAATTAGAGAGGAGAAAATTAAAATGAACGAAGACAAATTAAAAATCGGCGGTCATGAATTTAATTCACGTTTTATTCTTGGCTCCGGCAAATATTCTATGAAACTCATCGAGGCCGCAATCAAATACGCAGGCGCGGAAATAATAACGCTAGCTGTACGGCGCGCAAACACAAAAGAAAATGAAAATATTCTTGACTATATCCCGAAGGGCATTACGCTGCTTCCCAACACGAGCGGCGCTCGAAACGCTGACGAAGCTGTCAGAATAGCGCGGCTTGCGAAGGCCCTCGGCTGTGGCGACTTCGTGAAAATCGAAATCATGAGAGATTCAAAATATTTGCTTCCTGATAATTACGAGACCATTAAAGCAACTGAAATCCTTGCGAACGAAGGCTTTGTAGTTATGCCGTATATGTATCCAGATTTGAACGTTGCCCGCGACCTCGTGAACGCCGGAGCAGCTACTATAATGCCGCTTGCGTCGCCGATCGGTTCAAACAAAGGACTCGCCACGAAAGATTTTATTCAAATTTTGATTGATGAAATCGACTTGCCAATCATCGTCGATGCAGGTATCGGAAGACCGTCGCAGGCTTGTGAAGCTATGGAGATGGGAGCGGCGGCCATTATGTCGAACACTGCGTTAGCGACTGCGGGCAATCTTCCAGCAATGGCGGAGGCTTTCAAGAATGCAATCGAAGCCGGGCGCAAAGCATATCTTGCCGGGCTTGGTCGAGTTCTAACTCGCGGAGCGTCAGCTTCGGACCCTTTAACGGGCTTTCTTCGCGACTAGGGAGAAATTTTTATGGAAAATCAGTTTTTCGTAGATTCGGAATTTTTATCGCCGGGCGCGCTTGCAAAAAAGCATCAGCTTGAAAACGATCCGGCCTCCCGAAAAAATCATATGGAATATCTTCCCGGCATGGAAATTATAAAATCTGATGTCTGTGAAAGTGTCATGAGCCACGTAAATTCTTATGAGCCTGGCAAATACGCTGCCTCCGACGTCAAAGCCGCTTTAGAGCACGACACTTGCACAATCGAAGACTTCAAAGCGCTTCTTTCACCCGCGGCAGAAAATTTTTTAGAGCAAATGGCACAGCGCGCACGCCTCGAAACAAGCAAGCATTTCGGCAACACGGTTTATTTATTCACGCCTCTTTATATTGCGAACTACTGCGAAAATTATTGCGTCTATTGCGGCTTTAACTGCTACAATCACATTCAGCGCATGAAACTCTCAATGGAACAAATCGAACACGAAATGAAAATCATCGCCGACAGCGGCATGGAAGAAATTTTAATTTTGACCGGCGAGAGCAGAACTAAAAGCAGCGTCGAATATATTGGCGAGGCTTGCAAACTTGCAAGAAAATATTTTCGCATGGTCGGCCTTGAAATTTATCCCGTCAACACTGACGAATATAAATATCTTCACGAATGCGGCGCCGATTATGTAACTGTCTTTCAAGAAACTTACGACACCGTCAGATACGAACAGCTTCATTTATTCGGTCATAAACGCGTTTGGCCTTATCGTTTTGATTCACAAGAGCGCGCTTTAATGGGCGGTATGCGCGGCGTAGCGTTCTCGGCGTTGTTGGGACTTTCAGATTTTCGCAAGGACGCTTTGGCGAGTGCCTTGCATGTTTATTATTTGCAGAGAAAATATCCTTACGCCGAAATGTCTTTATCATGCCCGCGGCTTCGACCAATTATCAATAACGAAAAAATAAATCCTCTGGACGTTCACGAAAAACAACTTTGCCAAGTTCTTTGCGCGTATCGAATTTTTTTGCCGTTCGTAGGAATTACAGTATCTTCGCGAGAGAGCGCCGAGTTTCGTAACGGAATCGTAAAAATCGCCGCCACAAAAGTTTCTGCGGGCGTCTCAACAGGAATCGGCGACCATGAAAGCAAATACACCGGCAAAGAATCTTCTGATGCTCAAGGCGACGAGCAATTTGAAATTAGCGACAGCCGCAGTCTTGAAAAAATGTATAGCGATATTAGCGAAGAGGGCCTTCAGCCGGTCTTAAATGATTATCTTTACGTATGAGGCGAGAAATTAAAAATGAAAAATTTTGATTCAAGTTTATATTTCATAACCGACAGCACGGGCTTGACCGAAAAAAATTTTTTATCACGGGTCGAGCAGGCGTTACAGTGCGGAGCAACTCTCCTTCAGTTGCGTGAAAAACAAAAAACTACACGAGAATATATCGAACTCGCCGAAAAAGTTCACGCGATTTCAAAAAATTATAACGTGCCTTTGATTATTGATGACCGTGTTGACGTTGCTCTTGCCATTGACGCGGAAGGCGTTCACGTCGGAGCCAGCGACATGCCAGTAGTGACTGCGCGAAAACTAATGGGCGATAAAAAAATCGTCGGTGCAACCGCTAAAACAGTCCCGTGGGCAAAAGATGCTTATGAGCAAGGCGCAGACTATCTTGGCGTCGGAGCGATTTATCCAACGACTACGAAAGTTATAACCGTTTTAACGCCCGTCGAAACGCTTCGGGAAATTTGCAACGCCGTTCCGATCCCTGTGAATGCTATCGGCGGTTTGAATAAAAATAATATTGATGTACTTCAGGGAGTACCGATTGCGGGGATCTGTGTCGTGTCGGCCATAATGAAATCTGAAAATCCGAAGCAAGCCGCTATAGAACTTAAAAAACGCGCGAAGGAGCTTGGAATTATAAATTTTTAATGTCGAAAAACTTTCTTTAAGTTACGAGAAAAAATTAATTTTCAAAAATCTCTCTCTAAAAATTCCCCGCGCCTTAGTGTCTTTAATTGGGCCGAACGGTTCGGGGAAAACTTCATTATTAAGAATTCTCGCCGGGCTTGAAAAAAATTATTCCGGCAAAGTCTCTCTAAACGACACTGACATTAAAAAAATTTCTCGCAAAAATTTTTCACGCGCTTTGAGTTTCGTAATGAGTAACAAAAATTTTCGGCCATCATACTCGTTTAGCGTCCGTGAAATAATCGCGCTTGGCCGTTTGCCGTTCACGGGACTTTTTGGGCGAATGACCGCGCACGACTTTGAATTAATAGAACGCGCCGCAGAACTTTTGAAAATTTCTCATTTACTGGAACGCGACATCATGACGCTATCGGACGGGGAACGACAATTAGTTTTTATTGCTGCCGCGGTTGCACAAGACACGAAAATAATTTTGCTTGACGAGCCGACAGCATCGTTAGACCCCGACAAGGCTGCGCAAGTTTTCGAGTTATTAAAAAAACTTTCAAACGAAGGCCGAGGGATTATAGCCGCCGTTCATGATATAAATATTGCGAGCACGTATTCAGATTTTTATATTGCGATTAGGGACGGCGAATTAATTTTCAGCGGCGAAGAACTCACGCAAAAAATTTTGAGAGATTTATACGGCGTGGATTTTGTTTTAGATTTAATGTGGCGAGTAAAAAATTAGGAGGTAGACACTTAAATGAAAAAAATTTTTGTTTTAATTTTAATTTTGTGTTCTTTGTGTGCAGGTGCGCAAGCTGAAAATTTGCGAGTGATTTCGCTTTACCCCGGCCATTCTGATAATATTTTTGCACTTGGCGGCGAGAATTTATTAATCGCGTTGTCCGAAAACGATGACGCGGATTTATTGCCCGGCTTGCCGCGCGTGTCATTGAGGGACGGTGCGGAAAAATTTTTAGCTTTGAAGCCTGATGTCATTGTTACTCGAAGTTTTGCGATGCGACTGAATCCGAATTTATACGAAGTTCTTGAACGTGCCGGAGTCAAAATTATAAATCTCGATCCGCCTTCGTGGTCAGAATTTGAAATTTATTTGCGGACTTTAAGCGAAGCTCTTGGCCTTGACGCTGAAGCCGGGATAAAAAAACTTCATGCCTTAATCACAGAAACGAAATCACAAACTCGAAACGAAAATTTCAAAATTTTTATAGAAGCAACAAGTAAAGAAATTCATACATGCGCGCCGGATTCGTGGGCAGCAAATTTGATTTCACTTGTCGGAGGCAAAAACGCAGCCGCGCAAGCCGAACCATTACGGCCCGGAAGCTCTATAGCAGCGTGGGGCGTTGAACGTGTGCTAAAATCTCTCGAAAATAAAAATTTGGACGTTTATATAATTCAAACGGGAGCAATGAACCGCGCTACGCTGAAAGATTTTTATAATCGCGAATGGACAAAAATTTTAATTGAACGCGGCGTGAAAGTCTATGAAGTTCCCGAAAAATTTTTGAGCCGGCCTTCTCTTTTGGGATTAGAGCGTGGCATCGAGATTTTAAGAAAAATTTTGTGGAGTGATGATTAAAAAATGCCGGGGAAATTACAGCCCGATATATTAAAGAAAAGTGTTTTAGATTTTACAGGAGCGTTGCGAAAAGATTTGCTTGTCGGCGGTGGCATAGGCGAGGACGCAGCATTAATAAAAGTTCCGGAGGGGATTTTAGTCGCGGCTTCTGACCCAGTAACAGGCGCTACGAAGAACGCCGGCTCTTTGCTCGTTCACATTAACGCGAACGATTTAGCTTGCAAAGGCGCTGACCCTGCGTGGCTCGTTGTAACTTTGATAGTGCCGGATTCAATGGGCGTGCCGTTTATTGCCGACATAATGCGCGAAATTCACGAGGCTTGCAAAGAATTAAATATCGCGATAGCCGGAGGCCATACGGAACTCGCAAGCAAATATTCAGAGCCTGTAATATCGGGAACGATGTTGGGAATGACCCGCTACGAGTTAAGCGCGAGGAAGATTCAAAAGGGCGATTTAATTTTAGCGACAGGCCACGCCGGTCTTGAAGGCATGAGCATAATCGCAAACGATCGCGAGGATTTATTAAAAGATTTTTTTACGTCCGATGAAATAAAAATTATAAAGAGTTGGGGAAATGATTTTTCAGTTGTGAAGCCGGCGAAAATTTTGCGAGATTATGCGCGCTACATGCACGACCCGACCGAAGGCGGTCTTAATGGAGCCTTATACGAAGTTCAAACGGGCGCAGACTTAGCCATCGATATTTATAAAGATGAAGTGCCTGTTTCAGAATTGACTTTACGAGCCGCTGAAAAATTAAATTTTGATTACATGAATTTAATTTCGTCAGGAATGTTAATAGCTGTCATTCCGCCGGAGAAAATTTCAGAAGCTCAAGAGAAATTAAAAGCCGCGAACATAAATTCAAAAATTATTGGCAAGTTCACGAACGGAGAAAAAATTTCTTTGAGCACGCACGAAGAACTTTGGAAAGTTTTAGCAAATTAAAAAAAGCCTCTCGAACTTCGAGTGGCTAAAGTCTAGTTAAATGCTGTATGATTGATTATGGGTTTTAGATTTACTTCATATCTATCGATGGTTATCTCCCAACCTTCCGAAGGCTCTTTGTACCACCATAAAACTCTGTTGATGTTATTTATGCTTGGAATATTATAAGCTGTAACAATCGCTTCAACGAACTTCGACACC
>CAJORD010000193.1 GCA_905236605.1 uncultured Synergistales bacterium
AATAATCATGGCTGAATTAACTTTTACGCCCGTTATCGGAATTGAAATTCACATTAGATTAAAATCGGATTCAAAATTATTCTGCTCATGTTCAACAGACACGGACGCCCCCGCGAATACGAATATTTGCCCAGTGTGTATGGGCTTGCCTGGCTCATTGCCGCGCTTAAATCACAAAGTCGTTGAACAAGGAATGCTCGCAGGGTTCGCACTTAACTGCGGCATTCGTCCTAAGTCGTTATTTTTCAGAAAGTCGTATTTTTATCCCGACTTGCCGAAAGGTCATCAGGTTAGCCAGTGCGACTTGCCGATAACGACATCGGGCTATATCGAAGTTCATGACGCAAACGGAAATTTGAAAAAAATTCGCGTTCATCATCTTCATTTAGAAGAAGACGTCGGCAGCCTTCATCATAGTGCTTCAGACGGAAGGCTTGAAGGCGCGGACACTTCCTACGTAGATTACAACCGTTGCGGAACTCCTTTGGCCGAAATAGTTTCAGAGCCTGATGTAGCGTCAGCAAGCGAAGCCGTTGAATATGTCATGAATTTACGAAGACGCGTGATTTATTCGGGAGCTTCAGACGTCGAACTTGAAAAAGGCATGATGAGATTTGATGCTAACGTTTCAATGAAGTGTTCGGACGGCCGCTGGGGTCATAAAGTCGAAGTCAAGAACATGAACTCATTCAAAGCCCTTGAGCGCGCAATCGAATTTGAAATCAAGCGTCAGAAAAAATTAATGCTAAATGGCGAAGATGTAATTCAAGAGACTCGCCACTGGAATGACGCAAAAGGAATTACTTCACCGTCAAGAGTCAAAGAGAATTACAGAAAGTTCATCGTTGAGCCGGACTTGCCGCCACTTTACATAACGCAGGAATGGATCGACGAAATGCGCGCCAAAATGCCGGAAATGCCCGACGTTAAAGCAAATCGCTATGTCAGCGAATGGGGAATCCCGCGCGAAGTCGCTGACGTTATCACGGACGATAAAAATTTAGCTGCATACTTTGAAGCTTGTGTGGCCGCCGGAGCGAATCCTGTTCGAGCGTCGCACTGGGTCAGAACAGAAGTTTTGCGCGTCATGAATGAAAATCAATTAAAAATTAAAGACTTCAAAATTAAGCCGGAAGTTTTAGCGGCGTTAGTGTCGCGTGTCGATGACGGAAAAATTTCAACGACTCAAGGCAAAGAAGTTTTTGATTACATGTTCGCTAATGCTTGCGGAATTGATGAAGCCATTGCAAAACTCGGCATTACCGAAGGCGGAGTCGCTGGCAACGCTTTGAATGACATTATCGCAGCTGTGATTAAAGCTAACCCGGACGTTCTCGAAGAAATTAAATCCGGCAAGGACAAGAAGGGCAAGAAATTAAAATTCCTTCAAGGCCTCGTCATGAAAGAAACGAAAGGACAAGCAAAGCCGCAAGAAGTCGCCGAAGCGATTGCCGAAGCTGTGAAATAAAAATTTTTTTTAGCCGTACTCTTTTGGGTGCGGCTAATTTTTTTAAGTCTTTCATAAAATCCTCCGATAATAAAAAAAAATTATTTTCAGGAGGATTTTTCATGGATGAACGACAATTTGGGGGGGGTATCACTCCGCCGTAACGGTTATATTTATTTGACGCTACGGAGGGAACAATCATGAGGATAGCAACTAATTTCCCTGCACTTACAGCTTACAAATCCCTCGACCAAACCAACAATCAGTTACAAAAAACTATCAAAGCTCTTTCGACGGGCCTGCGAATTAATTCGGCTTCCGACGATGCCGCGGGCTTCGCGATAAGTGAGAAAATGCGCGCGCAAATTTCCGGCCTCGATACCGCACTAAGAAACTCTCAAGACGGGATATCATTTTTACAAACGGCTGAAGGCGCTCTCGGTGAAGCTAATTCGATGTTACAGCGAATGCGCGAGCTTGCTGTGCAGGCCTCAAACGACACTTTAACTTCAAACGACCGCCAATATATCCAACTTGAAATCGACGAACTCAAAGACCAAATTAATCGAATAGCAAACACGACGCAATTTAATAAGAAGAGAATTTTAGACGGAAGCTCCGGGGCAATTTGGACGAGCAGCGATAAGAATCTCAAAGCCACGATTAACGGCGGATTGACGTACACCGACCAGTTCGGGCAAAAAATTAGCGCGGAAGGCAACTACAGAATTAAAGTCGAGGCTGACGGAGGCCAAGCGCAAGTTCAAAAAACTTCGCCAATGTTCATAAAACACAAAAACGTAATCATGGACAGAGCGATTAACACGGCTTCCGGCGTCAATAATGTTACCGTCGATGACTTACCGCCAGGCTACTACAATGTTGACGGTGAACCACCAAACGAAGCTCACGCCTTCGTTACAGGTTCATACGGAATAAAACTCAACGAGCTTGACGAATCCTTAAAATCAAAAGTCAGAAATAGTTATTTATTAAGCAACGCGAGCATTTTATTTGAAGTAACCGAAGCCGACGACGACAAAAACGGAATCACCGTCCGGGCCACGGCTCAACTACTTCACACTGACGGCACAAACGAAGTCGTAACTGTCGATAATATTTCCCTTAAAGAAGGACAACAGACCGACCTAAGCGAGCTTTTAAAAGTCGGCACGGCCGGCACTGACCCCAATGAAGCCGACGGAGCTTTTGAACTTCAACTTCAGAACGGCGCGACAGAAAATTTCAACGTGGGCGACAAGTTTGTTTATAATCTCACAGTCGCTGAGGGAGTCGAAGATGCAAACAGGACTGTGAATATAAAAAACGATAACACTGTTCACGAATCACAAGAAGTCTATAAGACGAATGATTTCAAACCTAAGGAACACCTTACAGTTCCGGCGCGAGTTTTGTTTTTAATTGACGACTCCGGCTCTATGCAAACGATGATTGATACGGTGCGAGATAATGTTATTGATTTTGTAGATACCATAGTCAAAAATGGTGCTGACGATGTAAAAATCGGTGTCGCGTCTTATTCGAATTGGCACACAGGCACACCCACATGGTTTCAAAAGCACACTATGAACGGCTCGGATTGGTCAAAGGATCTCGACGAAATTAAAGACGCTCTGAACGATATAACACCGACA
>CAJORD010000194.1 GCA_905236605.1 uncultured Synergistales bacterium
AAAGTCGCGAAGCTTGTGTTAAATGACCTTAAAGAAAAATTCGGCGACGAGTAATAAATTCGTTGTTGCGATTTTTATAATTTTATTTTCAATTACGCCGGCCATAAGTCAGGAAAAAATTAACATAGTTGTAACTGACATGTGGCTGGCTATGCTTACATCTTTCATAGGCGGCTCCGAAGTCCAAGTTACTCCCTTAAAAGTCTGGAACTCGAACGGCGATTTAGTCATTGCGGAACGTGGAAAAATTTTGCGCGAGCTTGACGCCGATTCAAAAATAATTGCCCTCGATGAGAAAGAGGCCAAGAGCGTCAAAGGTCTTGAAAAATTCAATGTGAGATTTTTATATTCGTCGTTTCCTGTTGACGCGTCGCTTGTGATTGACCCGTCTGTAATTCCGTTCGTAGCCCAAAGAATTTTAACGGCACTATCCGAATGGGACACGCCGAATTATTCATATTATCAACGTCGGCTCGCAGAGTTTCAGGCGCGGTTATCAGGAGCTGTGCTTGTCGGTCAAGTCCTGAAAGATATTACAATCTGCGATTTAAGCGGCTCTTGCGGAATTTTATTACAGGCGGCCGGCTGCAAGATTGAACGTCCCGAAAAAGAAATTTTAGAACGATGGCACAAAGCAAATTTTTCCGGGCTTCGTGATTATCTAGAAAATCAAAAAAATAAAAACGTCATTATAGTTTTTGATGACGATACGCCGAACGCTTTGCGAAAATATTTATCTGGGCGTTCAGATACTTTTCATTGGGGGCGACCTCCCGAAGGCGTCGATTATCCGACTTTTCTAAACGAACAATATATTTCTCTCTGGCAAAAAATTCGCGCGAAACCTCTAAAATAATAAACTATAATAATTTTTATAAAAAATTTATGGAGAGTGAATAAAAAAATGCCAGGTTGTAATCATGACTGTGAACACTGTGCTTCAAATTGCGGCGAAAGAAATTCAGCGCCCGAAAAATTTTTCATGAATGGCAACATTAAAAACATAATCGGAATCGTCAGCGGCAAAGGCGGCGTCGGGAAATCTTTAGTTACAGGTCTGCTTGCCTCAGAGATTAACAAGAAAGGACTTCGCACAGCAATTCTTGACGCTGATATAACAGGCCCTTCAATTCCCAAGATGTTTGGGATTTATGAAACTGTTTTATCTGACGGACATTTTATCCAACCGGCCAAGAGCAAGAACGGCACAAAAATAATTTCAATGAATCTCTGTCTTCAAAATGAAGGCGAGCCTGTTGTGTGGCGCGGGCCTGTTTTAGCCGGTGTCGTAAAACAATTTTATGAAGAAGTTGATTGGGGTGACGTCGATTTTATGTTCGTCGATATGCCTCCCGGAACCGGCGATGTGCCTTTAACGATCTTTCAGTCGTTGCCCGTGAAAGGGATCGTAATCGTAACAACGCCTCAAGATTTAGTCAGCATGATCGTGAGCAAAGCCATAAACATGGCAAACTTAATGAACGTTCCTGTGCTTGGGATTGTCGAGAACATGTCTTATTTTGAATGTCCCGACTGTAAATCAAAGCATTATATTTTTGGTGAAAGTCATTTGAACGAAATAGCCGCCGCTTATGGAATCAAAGCTACTGCGCAGTTGCCTATAATGCCGGAGCTTGCGAAGTCCTGCGACGCTGGCGAAATCGAAAACTTTGCGGCCGAAAATTATTTAGACGACGTTTTGAAAATTCTTACTAATAAATGAAAGGTCTTGAACTTCCGGCGCAGTTAGTGATGTTATATTTGCTGCTGCATTTGAGATTTGTGGGGCTAATGTTTAGTTCTCCGATTTTCACAGCGACATTAACGCCTGCGCCATTTCGATATATATTTGCGGTTATGCTTACGGTATGTTCGATCGGGATAATAAAAGCCGAGGACATACCTTTAATATATCTTGACGAAATAATTTTTATAGCGGCGATATGTTTGCGAGAATTATTTATCGGAATCGCGTTAGGATTTATAGCTTCACTTCCGTTATACGCGCTGCGAGTTGCGGGAGAACAAACCGGCTCGATGATTGGCTTTTCGATGGCGCAGATTATGGACCCTACGACGCAAAGCGAATCTTCGTTAATCGGCCAGCTTCATTTTTTGGTGGCTATGTGGTTTTATTTTCGTTGGAACGGACATTTATTAATGGTTCAGGCGTTAATAGAAACTTTGAAACTTGTTCCGCCGGGTCAAATTTCTTTATTTCCGGCCGGTGATTTATCGCTAGGGACGTGGCTGCAAAATATTTTTATTTTGGGAATAAGAATGGTAGTGCCGTTTTACTGCGCGCTTGTGCTTTCTGACATAGGACTTGGATTTTTGGCGCGAACGGTTCCGCAGATGAATATTTTCGTCGTGGGCTTGCCCGTGAAAGTCATGTTGGGCTTCATGGTTCTGGCTGCGATTGTGCCTTTGATAATGGACGTCATACGCGGTCAAATGGAACATTGGCTCGAATTTGCGTTAGGCGTTCTAAGATTGTGGAATCCTGTACCGTGATATACTACCCCGCAGATTTTTAAGGAAGGCAGAAAAATTTTGAGCAACTCACACTACTTTGATGAAATTATAAACATAATAGAACGACTTCGCGCGCCTGATGGCTGTCCGTGGGACCGTAAACAGACCCTTGAAACTCTTCGCACTCCTATCACCGAAGAAGCCTACGAACTCGCTGACGCAATCACGAAGGGCAACATTAACGACATTAAAGAAGAAGCCGGAGATTTATTATTACAAGTTGTCTTTGTTGCGCAGCTTGCAAAAGAGCGCGGCGATTTTGAAATTAAAGATGTCGTTCGGGCGATTTGCGATAAATTAATTCGTCGACACCCTCACGTTTTTGGAAACGTTGACGCTAAAGACAGCGACGAAGTTTTAAGAAACTGGGAGAAAATTAAAGCTGAAGAACGAAAAGAGAAACACGAAAGTCTTTCAATATTAGCGGGAGTCCCTGACGGTCTGCCGCCGTTGCTTAAAGCTAACAGGATTCAAGGCAAGGCCGCGCATGTTGGATTCGATTGGCCGAAAGGAAGCCCTGCGCCGTTGTTCGCGAAGCTCGACGAAGAAATTAACGAACTTAAAGAAGCCGCCAAAGAAAACGACCCGAAGCACTTGGCAGACGAATTAGGCGACGTTTTATTCATGACCGTAAACTTAGCACGAAGGCTTGGCGTTGACCCTGACGCAGCATTAAATGGAGTTTGCGAAAAATTCAAACGTCGTTTTGAGTTCATGGAACAGTCAGCAAGAAACGAAAATAAAAATCTTTCCGATTACACTCTCGAAGAACTTGACAAATTTTGGAACGAAGCAAAAACTCACGAACAAAAATTTTAATTCCTAACTCATAATCCCTCATTCCTAACTTAAAATTGTGTATAATTAACGCAAATTAACGAATTCAAAAATTTTTTTCAGAAGGAGATAAATTTATGCCAGCAGGTTCAAAAAAAGTACGCATCACTGAAACCGGACTTCGTGACGCTCATCAGTCGTTAATCGCAACGCGAATGAGAACAAGCGACATGCTTCCGGTACTTGAATATATGGATAACGCAGGTTATTGGGCTCTCGAGATGTGGGGAGGCGCGACTTTCGACTCCGCTATGAGATTTCTTGATGAAGACCCGTGGGAAAGACTTCGTTTAATCCGTGCAAAAGTCAAAAAAGCAAAATTACAAATGCTTCTTCGCGGTCAAAACCTCGTCGGCTATCGTCATTACGCTGATGATGTTGTTCGCGAGTTCGTAAAGAAAGCCGTCGGAAACGGAATAGATATAGTAAGATGCTTCGACGCTCTCAACGATTTAAGAAATGTTGAAGTTGCCGCTGACCAAGTTAAGAAAGAAGGCGCTCACCTTCAACTTTGCATGAGCTACACTCTTTCTCCCGTCCATACGCTCGACACGTTCGCAAACATGGCTAAGCAGATGCAGGACATGGGCGCGGACTCAATCGCGATTAAAGACATGGCCGGATTAATTGGTCCTATGGACTGCGCGAAACTTGTCAAGGCCATCAAAGAGAAAGTAGACATTCCGATCGAGCTTCACAGCCATTACACAACCGGACTTGCCAGCATGGCATATTTGGCAGGAGTTGAAGCCGGAGCAG
>CAJORD010000195.1 GCA_905236605.1 uncultured Synergistales bacterium
CAGCGAAGAAAATTTAATCCGAATCGACATGAGCGAATATATGGAAAAGCATTCAGTTTCGCGACTTGTCGGAGCGCCTCCCGGTTATGTCGGCTATGACGAAGGCGGCCAATTAACCGAAGCCGTGCGGCGAAGACCCTACAGTGTGATTTTGTTCGACGAGATTGAAAAGGCTCACCCTGATGTCTTTAATATTTTGTTGCAAGTTCTTGACGACGGCCGAATAACTGATTCTCACGGTCATGTTGTCGATTTCAAGAACACCGTTATCATAATGACAAGTAATATCGGCTCGCAGGCTCTGCTTGATGGCAACATAGGCGGAATAATTTCAGTCTCTGCTCGTGAAGAAGTCATGCAAGCCTTGCGCGAACATTTCCGCCCGGAATTTTTGAATCGCGTTGACGATGTTGTATTCTTCAAGCCGTTGAGCGAAGACGAAGTGAAACAGATTGTGAAAATTTTGCTCTCCAATCTGTCCGAACGACTTGCCGATCGTCAAATTGAATTAGAGTTCACGGACGCGGCATTGAGTTTTATAGCTGAATCCGGTTATGACCCCGTGTACGGTGCGCGGCCGTTGAAGAGATACATAACTCACAACGTCGAAACGAAATTAGCGCGTGCGTTAATCGCCGGTGGCATTCGAGAGAAAGCAAAAATTAATGTTGACGTCAAGGCCGGAAACTTAGTTTTCAACTATTAGCGCTAAGTCAGAAATTAAAAATTAAAATTTTAGTCGCGTCTCACAAATTCGCATAGACGCGGCTATTTTTTTATGTTTATGATAGAATTATCGAAACAAATTCCCAAAATATTTTCACAAAAAATTTTTTGCATTTTTATTATGGAGGTGTTCTCTTAAATGGAGTTAAAAGCGGTTGGAACTGCCGGGACGCTCGAATCAAGCGACGTCATGATTACGCTTGAACCGACGACCGACGGCAAAATAGATTTAGCGCTTGAAAGCTCTGTAATTAATCAGTACGGCAGACAAATTAAAGCCACTGTATTAGAGTCGCTTGAAAGACTTGGCGTTAAGAGCGCGAAGGTTGTTGTCAATGACCACGGCGCACTTGACTGCACCATCAAAGCGCGCGTTGAATGTGCGTTCTATCGCGGGTGTCAGTGCGATATGGACGGCAAATTTGATTGGGGAGGTGTAATCAGATAATGAGCATTCCAAGACCAAAACCAGAAAAATTCCGCCTTCGTCGCACAATGATGTTCATGAACGCGCAGAAGCCCGGATTAATTAAGGACGCTTATATTTATGGCGCGGACTCGATCATGCTTGACCTTGAGGACGCAGTAGCAGAAAACCAGAAAGACAGCGCGAGATTTTCACTTTATCACGCCTTAAAGACGATTGACTACGGCGACACTGAAGTTATCGTGAGAATTAACGGACTTGATACTCCGCACTGGAAAGAAGACATTAGAGTTTGCGTTGCCGGTGGCTGCGACGGAATCAGAATCGCTAAGACCGAGAGCGCACTAGATGTCAAAGTCGTTGACGAAGCAGTTACGGAAGCCGAGAAAGAATTTGGCGTTGAAGTCGGACGCACGTTATTAATGGCGGCTCTTGAAAGTCCCAAGGGCGTTTTGAACGCTTACGAGATTTGCAAGGCTTCCCCGCGTCTTTTCGGCGTGGCTTTGAGCGGCGGCGATTATCGCAAGTGTATGCAGGTTAAAGTCATTCCTGGCGGAATCGAAATGCTTTTCGCTCGCGGCCTCATGCTTAACGCAGCTCGTGCGGCTGGCATTCAGTGCTTCGACACAGTCTTCACAAATCTTAACGACGACGAAGGCTTCAGAGCTGAAGTCAAACAGAACGTCGAAATGGGATTTGACGGCAAGTCGTTAATCAACCCGAAACAGATTCCTATCGTTCATGAAATGCTCGCTCCGTCACAGAAAGAAATAGCCGAAGCAGAGAAAATCGTTCGTGCTTATCGTGAACACGCGGACGAGGGCGTAGGAGTTTTCACACTCGACAACGGAAAAATGATCGACATCGCTTTTGTACCTGGTGCAGAGCGCGTCATTAAATTGGCAAAAGCCAGCGGAATTTATGAGGGGGATCTTTAATTATGAAAAACGCAGTCGGAAGAGAGATACCCGCAGAGGCATTAGCCGTTGAA
>CAJORD010000196.1 GCA_905236605.1 uncultured Synergistales bacterium
CGTAAACGGTTTCGCGGATTCTGATTTAAGTTGGTCGGACGATAACCCTCTTTTATTTGCTGCGCGCCTTAGAATCGGTTCGGCCACGAAAGACGAGCTTCCGGCGTTCGCAAGATATTCTCTCGGCGGCATGAACTCATTGCGCGGTTATAACTCGCGTTCATTCGAGGGCAGCAATATGTATCTTGGAAACTTTGAGCTTAGAGTCCCTGTTAGCTCCGCGGTTTCGATCGTTGGATTCTACGACATTGGAAACGCTGATGAAAAATTCGACTGGGATAATTATCACGATGACTACGGCTTAGGCGTGAGAGTAAAAACTCCGTTCGGCAACCTGCGTGTAGATTATGCGAAAGGCGAAGACGAAAACAGAACTTATTTTGGTTTCGGCGAAATGTTTTAGCGCGATCGTTCTCGCGTTATTCTCTTCTCTTTTTTTCGCCCGTCCTTGCTATGCAGAGAGGCTGACCGTTTCCGGGATTTCAAAATGGCTAGAGCCTGCTGTAATTCGCAGCCTTAATGCCGTATGGTCAGAAATTCCCAACGAACCCGGCATAGACAGGGAAGGCACTTTAATTCTTGTTGCTTCACGATTATTCACAGGCTACGACGTCAAAATAAAAAATAAAATTGGCGGCGAGCCTGTCGTTTTTTTTAATGTCGCTGACGAACTTATAACGCCGGAAATAAAATTAAACTTGCCGGAGCTGCGCGATTATTCGCTCGAATGGTTTCAAAATGATATTGACGGACTTGAAAAAAAAATTTTTGATTTAATTAAAGACTTGCCGCAAAGTGCTTTGACTTGGGCCGACGAAGCTCTACATGACGAAATAGAAAAATTAATTAACGAGCGCTTGCCCGGTTGGGACTTTTCGCAACAGATTTATATATCGCAAAACGCAACTTTAATTAATATCACGTTCAGGCCGTCCTCGAAAATGATTTTGGCGATTAAGCCGTCGTTATATTCGCACACGCTGCCGGTTATGATTCGTTCGGACTTGGAAGCAAAATTAATTCCTGCGTTCTCGCCTTTAATCGGCGTTCCGGTGAAGTGGGCGGAAAATCATAAATCCGAAATTGAAAAATTTGCGCGTGAATATCTTGAAGAGCGTCATTCGGTTGAAAATCTTCGCGCCGATGTAAATATAAATTTTTCGCCGGACACTGTTTCAAATCTTGAAGCCCGCGTCGATAGCCGGGACTTTATGTTTCAAATGTGGGTGTCAGCATACGCAGGCATTGAAGGGCGTTATCCGGAGTTAGGCGCGTTTTTTGGATTTAGGCCGGAATGGAAGTTTCACCCGGAGTTTTATGCGGAATTAATTTTAGACCTTGAAGATTTTAAGCTAACGCATCGTTGGGGCGGACGGATCGAACTATTTGAAAATTTTTGGGCCGGAATTGAAAATCAGTGGCCCGACAATAAATATTTTTTTAGGCTTCAATATAGTCCCGTGAAAATCCGCAGGCCGTTTGCGCTGTGGCGTTACAGTCCCGAACTTGAAGTTCATGAAGCGGCCTTAGGTTATAAAATTGATGAGCACATGTCCATAGAAATTTATTATTACAGCGGCGGAGATGATAAATTAGGACTTCGCGGCACATGGAACTTGTAAAGGCAAGTAGGAATTAGGAAGTTAAAAAAAAATTTAGAAAGGTATCTTGAAACATGGAACTTACATTAGCTTCAATCTGTGAAAAATTAAATGATGAAAAAATTTCTGTTGCAGGAAATTCACAGCACGTAATCAAAAAAATTTCTTCACCTGAAGACGCGGACAAAAATTCTTTGTGTGTAATCTGGGAGAAAAAAGCTCTCGAAAATTTAAATCTCGAAATTCCAATCGCCGGGCCTCAAAAATTATTTGCTGACGGTCGTGACGGTTTAATCTGCGACACTCCTCGCGCGTTGTTGCCAAAATTGCTCGCTCTGTTCTCCGCACCTGTCGAGAAAAAACGCGGCATCGTTCCTTCGGCTGTCGTATCGCCGAACGCAAAAGTTAATTCTGATTCTTACGTCGGTCCTTGTGCTGTCATTGAAGAAGGTGCGATTATCGAAGCGGGCGCAGAAATTCAAGCGGGGGCATTCGTCGGCAAAAATTGCAAAGTCGGAGCTGACACTATTATTGAGCCTCGCGCCGTTTTAGTTGCTGATGTAAAAGTCGGAAAAAATTGCTCGATTCATTCGGGCGCGGTGATTGGCTGCGACGGCTTCGGATTCGTTCGTGAAAATGGAATTGTCGTAAAAATTCCTCAAACTGGCGGCGTAACGATCGGCGATGATGTTGAAGTCGGAGCCTGCACAACGATTGACCGCGGCGCAATGCACGACACGACCATAGGCGACGGAACAAAAATTGATAATCACGTTCAAATTGGCCATAACGTCAAAATCGGAAAGCATTGCATAATCTGTTCGATGTCGGGCATAGCCGGAAGTTCAGTTCTTGAAGATTACGTTACTGTTTCTGTTCAAGTCGGTATCACTGACCACGTTACAATCGGCGAAGGAGCGACACTCGCTGCACGCACGGGAGTTACAAACGACATTCCCGCCGGCGCTTTAATTTCAGGCTTCCCTGCGCGTCCTCATAATGCGGCCAAGCGCGCTTTAGTTTTGGCTGCGGATTTGCCTTTAATGTCGCGAAGATTAAGACTGCTCGAAAAAAAATTTGAAGAAATGCAAAAAAATGAAAATTAACGGGAAAATATTATTAAAGGGTCTTGGGCTTCATTCGGGAAAAGAATGTGAGTTATTAATCGAGCCTTATGAATGTCAAGAAATTTTAATGCGCTCGGACGATAACGAACTCCCATTGAGAAAATTTTCTCTCAATGGCACGAACAGAGGTTCAGATTATATTTTTCCTGACGGCTCAAGAATTAGAACTTGCGAACATGTTCTTTCAGCTTTGACCGGCATGGGGATATATTCAGGCGCGCGTCTCACGATTAAGGGCGGCGAAATGCCTGCGCTTGACGGTTGTGCAAAAACTCTTTGCGACGAAATTAAAAATCATTCTGAAAACTCGAATGACGAATCAAAAATTTTGAATATCCCAAGCCCCGTTGAAGTTCATTCGGACGATTATAAAAGATTCGTTTCTGCGTTTCCCTGCGATTGTCTGCGTGTAACTTACATTGTCGAATATGATTTCATCGGGGCGCAAATTTTTGATTACGTTCAATCGCCCGAAAATTATTTTGAAAATATCGCGGCAGCTCGAACGTTCGCAATGGAAAGCGACATTAATTATTTACGTTCGCACGGAATGGCCTTGGGCGGTTCGCTCGATAATGCGATCGTAGTGGGCGAAACGATTCAGGCAAAAGGCGGCCTTCATTGGAAAGATGAATTTGTCCGCCACAAAGTTTTAGATTTAATTGGCGATTTAGCTTCGCTCGGTCGTCCTTTGAATGCTCATATCGTCGCTTGCCGGGCCGGTCATGAGTTACATTTGAAATTAGCAAACGAATTAAGGCAATTTTTGAAAGGAGAATAAAATTTTTATGCCTTCTCTTGATATAAACGAAATCACAAAAATTTTGAAGCAGCGTTATCCGTTCTTGATGGTTGACAGGATAACGGACTACGACGACACTCACATAACGGGCTACAAAAACGTTACAATTAACGAAGCTTTCTTTCAAGGACATTTCCCCGGCGACCCTACGATGCCCGGTGTTATGATTCTTGAGAGCATGGGGCAAGTGGCGTCCGTAATGGTCGGTTTGAAACTCGGCGAGGACAGCGGGAAAATTGCTTTTTTCGCGGGCGCTGATAATGTGAGATTTAGAAAGCCCGTTCGCCCCGGCGACAAACTAGTTACAAAAGTCGAATTATTGAAACAGCGCAGCACTTCTGGGAAAGCCAAAATCGTTAGCTACGTTGATGATGAAGTCGTAGCCGAAGCTGAATTTTTATTTATAATCGGCGACACATTAAAGAAAGAAAAAAGTGAGGAGGCCAACAAGTGAGCGTTAATATACACCCAACCGCAATAGTATCTTCGAAGGCCGAACTTGGCGATGGCGTTTCGATCGGGCCATTCTGCATCGTCGCAGACAAAGTTAAAATCGGCGCAGGGACAAATTTAGTCGCGTATGTTAGCATTCATGATTACGTTACAATAGGCAAGAATTGCAAAATCTGTGAATACACGGCCATTGGCGGCGAACCTCAAGACCATGGCTTCGGCGGCGAAGTTTCTTATGTCAGAATCGGCGACAATAATTTAATTCGCGAGAACGTTACCGTAAATCGCGCCACCGGCGAAGGCAATGAAACGATAATTGGCCACGACTGCTTCATCATGGACGGCGTGCACTTTGCTCATAACGTTCACGTCGGCGATTATGTAACGATTGCTAACAAAGTCGGCCTTGCTGGATTCGTTCAAGTTGTAAGCCACACGTTCTTTGGCGGAATGGCAGGTGTTCATCAGTTCGTTAGGATTTGCGAATATTGCATGATAGGCGGCCTTTATCGCGTCGTTAAAGACGTGCCGCACTACACGCTTGCGTCGGGCGAGCCTTTGAGATTAAACGGTTTGAACAAAGTCGGACTCGAGCGCGCGGGAATTGGCGAAGCCGAACGACGAGAAATTTATAATTTTTACAGAAATCTTTACGACAAAGAAAAAAGATTTACTGACGCTTTCAACGAAGCTATGAGCAAAAAGTCCGAATATATTCCAGAAATTCAGCACATTATAGAGTTCTACGAGGGGACA
>CAJORD010000197.1 GCA_905236605.1 uncultured Synergistales bacterium
TGCACCGCTGAAAATATCTTGGCCGCTCCAGCCGAACTCGACAGGTCTGCCGCAAGCCCTTTCGTGTGATATGAACCCTTCACACCCCCAACTGACGCATTGTGCTTCTCGCATCGGTAGCCGGAGTTCACCCTCACAGGCACGCCGAGTTCGTCCCGTATCTTTTGCGCCATGTTCAGTACACGCTGGTCTATCTTATTCTCTCCGCAATGCTTGCACGCAAATTCTTTTACCTGAAAATTTTTCGTATCGTTTGCCATTTCTTTTGACCTCTCCTTACTTATTTTTGTCATTGTCAATTTTTGCCCTTTTTGACAAAATTATTCAGTATTCATGCCTCTTCTTGTCAATTTTTGCGTTTTTTGATAGGGGGATTTCATGTTCGACTGTCTTTGTTGCGTAACAAAATAAAAGCGTATTTCACGCTCTCTTGGGGGTATTCCGGATGGATTTTATATTTGTGGGTACTTAATGTACAAGTCTGTGAATTATAGTTGTTACGCCCAATCGTATCGCGGTCGGGCTTTCCAGTCGATTATTGCTTCTCTCATAAGTCTCCCTTGCACAATATACTCTCTTACATTTTGTGATGCCGCAAAATCCTTGATCCCATTCAAGTTTTTATATCCCTTGCATTCAATAAATTTTTTGTAGTCTCCGGGATTAATCAGAAAGTCAGCTGCCATACTGTCGGCTTTAGCTTCGATTTCTCCCGATACAGCATCAAAATCTGTAAATTCATGCCTCATATCCCCATTGAGTATATGAGCTATTTCATGAAACAGCGTAAACCAAAAAATATCTGCAAATTTCTGGCGTAATGTCATGCAAAGAATTAACTTCTCATTCACGGTCTTCTTGATAAATCCCTGCACTGGTGCTCCAGTAAAATTAGGGACGATTTTAAACGCAATACCGCATTCAGAAAAAATTTCTGATAGTTCATGCTGAATTTGGCTGGAACGCGTAAACATTACACGCTTTATGTCGGCTATCTTGTTACGTAATTTCTCTATATCCACTTTGGCGGCTGTTTCTGCATTTTCTGTGAGTATTTCGCACATCCTCTGCCAGGCAAATAATACATATGGGTTCACTCTGGCATTCTTGTTTTGGGTTCTATACACTGCGGCATTGGGTATTTTCGGAATATCAAGCAGGTTACTCATGCGGCATATTTTACGAAAATCCAATACCATAGACGGGGGATTTGCTTCTCTGTCAAGCCACCCGAAAAAAGCCCATTTTTCTATGACTTCCTTGAAATACTTTAGAATATTTATCTCTTCTGTGGTGATTTTATTCATTTCTTCAAATTCAAGAAGTTCGCGCTCGTAATTTGTCTGCAGGTTCATCCAGAAAACAGCTTCTATGTCCAAAGCATATTCAAGTTTTTTGGCAAAAGCAGATGAAATATTTTTTTGCCCATGAATAACTGTACTGATATGTTTTTCGGTCATACCAGTCCTTACAGCCAGCTCTTTCTGAGACATCCCCCTGTCCTCTATGATTTCCGATAATGTTTCACCCGGATGAATAATATAATCACGGGATAATCCAACTGGATTTTTTACTTGTACCATGATAATCAATCACCCCTTTGATTATTACTATATCGCATTTCTTTAAACTTTCTGCACTTAAATCTTCTGATTGTGGCTTAATTATTAAACGATGGTTCGCTGATAACCTCAAGGAATACGTGCCTTTACGGTCGCCTTCCAAAGCCTCAAGTTTGCCTATTCTAGCACGTTGTAATTCTGAAAATGATGAAAAAGCTATAATTTGGTTATATCGTTTCTTTACAGCTTTAGTTAATTCAGCACCAATTTCCTTTCTCATTAGATTTCTAGAATTACGAACATCATTTAAGTCTTCAAATAGTTCTTGAACTCTATCATCTTCAAAATCACCGTACAGAACAAAAACCTCCATACAAAAATTACCTTAAAGGTAACTTATTCTAATATGCATAAAATGATTGTCAATAATTAATTACATCATATATACGTGTCTTCACGCTAGCTCCCCGATGTTACCCGGATGTTTACTACTCTCGACGCTCTGCCCCAGTTCGTCGTTACCGCGATTGTCGCAGCGTATGTCCCTGCTGTCGTCGGTGTCCCCGTCAGAAGTCCCGTGCTCGAAAGGCTCAATCCTTCAGGCAAATTCACAGCACTCCA
>CAJORD010000198.1 GCA_905236605.1 uncultured Synergistales bacterium
GAAAGTTGTAGGGCAGATTAAATTACAACTGCCAGCCGGCAAAGCGACACCCGCGCCCCCTGTAGGCCCTGCGCTTGGTCAGCACGGTGTGAATATCATGGAGTTTTGCAAGCAGTTTAACGCAAAAACCCAAGATCAAGCAGGTTTGATAATCCCTGCGGTTATCACGGTTTACGCCGACAGAAGTTTCACGTTTGAGCTTAAAACGCCTCCGGCAGCCGTTTTACTCAAGAAAGCCGCTGGAATCGAAACGGCTTCAGGCGTTCCGAACAAGACCAAAGTTGCAAAATTGGCGCGCGCTAAAGTCAAAGAGATCGCAGAAATGAAAATGAAGGATCTCAACGCTAATGACATCGAAGCCGCTATGCGCATGATCGAAGGCACAGCGCGTTCAATGGGCATCGATATTACAGACTAGTTTTATTAATCGGCGGGAGAGTTTTCACTCGCAAGAACCGCAGGAGGTAAGATAATGAAAAGAAGTAAGAGATATAGAGCAGCAGCCGAAAAAGTCGAAGCCGGAAAATTATACGGACTTCGTGAAGCCGTCGATCTTTTCAAAGAAATCGCTACAGCGAAATTCAATGAAAGTATTGAAGTTCACGTCCGTTTGGGAATCGACCCGCGCCACGCTGACCAGCAAGTCCGCAGCACCGTGAGCCTTCCTCATGGAACAGGCGTAACGAAAAAAGTTCTTGTAATCACGCAGGGCGAAAAAATTAAAGAAGCTCAGGACGCTGGCGCAGATTTAGTCGGTGGCGATGACATGGTGCAGCAGATCCAGGGCGGATTTATGGATTTTGACGCGGTAATCGCGACCCCGGACATGATGAAATCCGTAGGCCGTTTAGGAAAAGTTTTAGGTCCACGCGGTTTAATGCCCAGTGCGAAGACCGGCACAGTTACGTTTGAGCTTGCCAGTGCCGTCAAAGAGATTAAGGCGGGCCGTGTCGAGTTCAGAGCCGACAAAGCCGGAATTACTCACAACGCCGCAGGCCGCAGAGATTTTTCAGCCGATGATCTTTATGATAACGTCAAAGCGTTGTTGCAAGCGATTTACAGAGCGCGTCCGGCGTCGGTTAAAGGCACGTACGTCAGAAGCATTGCAATAGCTCCGACAATGGGCCCCGGAATCGCAGTTGACCCGGCGCTTGCTCAAAAAGAGTTAGCGATATAAAAATTTTTCGTTCGTTTTCTTAATTTAGATTTATAAAATTTTTTTCCGAAGACAGCAGAGGCGTAAACGCTTAAAAATTCTGCCCAGGAGAGAGCAAATTGAGCATGTAATTAACGCTCCTCCTGTGTTCGGGAGGAGTTTTTTAGGACTTAAAGGAGGTGAAAACTAAACATGCCGGCAAAAATTAAATATGAGCTTGTTGATGGCTTAAAAGAAAAACTTTCAAAGACTAAGGCCGTTTTCGTGGCCGAGTATCGCGGAATGACCGTCGCTCAAAGCACAGACTTGCGAAAAAAAGTTCGTGAGGCGGGCGGCGAGTTAAAAGTTGCGAAGAACACGCTTTTCAAAATCGCAATGAAAGAAGCGGGCTTGAAAGAACTTCCCGATGAGATGACAGCAGGGCCGAATATTTATGCAATTTGCTATGATGACCCTGTAGCAGTCGCGAAAGTCCTTAAAGAATATGCAAACGACAAAACTCAAAAAGCGTTTATTCTCAAAGGCGGTTTGCTTGAAAGTCAGCAGCTTAATCTCGCTCAGGTTATGGCCCTTGCGGATCTTCCGTCAAAAGAAGTTCTGCGCGGTCAGGTCGTCAGAACCATTGCGGCTCCTTTATCAGGACTTGTCAATGTTCTTTCTGGCACAATGCGCAATTTTGTTACATGCCTTGCCCAAATTCGGGACAAGAAACAGGAAACAGCAGCATAAAAATTTATTTATTATTCTATGGAGGTAAAAACTATTATGTCACACGAAGAAATTATTAAGGCTATTGAAGAAATGTCAGTGCTTGAGCTTTCAGAACTCGTAAAGGCTCTCGAGGATAAGTTCGGAGTTTCAGCTTCAGCGGCTCCCATGATGATGGCAGCAATGCCCGGCGCAGCAGCACCCGCAGCAGCAGCTGAGGAAAAGACAGAGTTTGACGTCGTTTACAAAGCGCCCGGCTCAAACAAAATCGCCGTTATCAAAGCGGTCCGTGAGATCACTTCTCTTGGCCTTAAAGAGGCTAAAGAGCTCGTTGACAACCCGCCGAAGAACATCAAAGAAGGCGTTTCCAAAGAAGAAGCCGAGGAAATTAAGAAGAAGCTCACCGAAGCTGGCGCAGAAGTCGAAATTAAGTAATTATTACGAAATTTATAGAGGCTCGAGATTTTTAGGGCCTCTTTTGTTTATATTCAAAAGGAGGTTTTATAATGGGTTCACAGAATGGACAGAACGTAAAGAAAACTCCACAGTCCCCCAAAGACAAAAAGAAAATGATAATAATCGGCGTCGTGTGCGTGATTTTGTTGCTTAACATCATGTGGACGATCACGCAAAA
>CAJORD010000199.1 GCA_905236605.1 uncultured Synergistales bacterium
TCAGCCCGAGGCCATTGAAGCTCTTACTCAAAGCATAAAAGATAATCATAGATTTCAAACTCTAATGGGCGTTACAGGCAGCGGAAAGACTTTCACAATCGCGAACGTCATCGCAAATCTAAACCGCCCTGCGCTCGTCCTTGCTCATAATAAAACTTTGGCCGCCCAGCTCTACAGCGAGTTCAAAAATTTTTTCCCCGAAAACGCCGTGCGCTATTTCGTGAGCTATTATGATTATTACCAACCTGAAGCCTATATCCCGTCGAGTGATACTTATATCGAAAAGGACGCTTCTGTTAATGACCGAATCGAACGCTTGCGACTTTCTGCGACTAAGGCTTTAATAGAACGTCGTGATGTCATCGTCGTGGCTAGTGTGTCGTGTATCTATGGTCTTGGCTTAAAAGAAAATTATGAAAACGCTATCATCTCTTTCAAAGTCGGTGAACGAATTGATCTGCGCGATTTTTTGACGCAGCTTGTCGGAAATTATTACGAGCGAAGCGATTTCACTCCCGAACCGGGAAAATTTAGAGTCCGCGGCGATACTATCGAAGTGTTTCCGGCGTATGAAGAAGAAATTTGCATTCGCGTTACGTTCTTTGATGATGAAATTGAGCGAATCGACATCACGGAGCCGCTGACCGGCCATATAATCGAGAAAGTTAAAACAGCTTCAATCTTTCCCGCGCAGCATTATGTTGCACAGACCGACGCTATCGAAAGATCGGTGCCGCTGATTTTGAGCGAGCTTGCGAAAATCGAAAAAGATTTTACGGAGCAAGGAAAATTAATTGAAGCTCAGCGAATTAAATCACGAACTGCTTACGACCTCGAAATGTTACAGGAGGCCGGGTACTGTTCAGGAATTGAAAATTACTCCGTGTATCTTGATGGACGAAAACACGGCGAGCCGCCCGGAACTTTAATTGACTTTTTCCCCGAAGATTTTTTGTGCATTGTTGACGAGTCGCACATAACATTGCCGCAAGTTCGTGGCATGTTCAACGGCGATAGGGCTAGAAAGAAATCTCTCGTCGAAAACGGCTTTAGGCTTCCCTCGTGTCTCGATAACAGACCACTCGAATGGCAAGAATTTGAAAATCGAATGCGTCAAGCGATTTTTGTCTCTGCAACTCCGGGTGAGTATGAATTAAATTCTTCTGATGTCGTTGTTGAGCAAATTATCAGGCCGACAGGAATACCTGACCCCGAAGTCGAAATCGCTCCGGCAAAAACTCAAATTGATGATTTAATTGACCGTCTTCGCGACAGCGTTAAAAATCATGAGCGCGCCTTAGTCTTAACGCTCACAAAAAAATCTTCGGAAGACTTGGCCGACTATCTCAAAGAATTAAAATTCAAAGTTAAATACATTCATTCTGAATTAAATACTTTTGAACGCGCCGAACTAATTCGGGATTTGCGCGCTGGAAAAATTGATGTCCTCGTCGGAATAAATCTTTTGCGTGAAGGAATGGACTTGCCCGAAGTTTCTTTAGTTGCGATTTTGGACGCTGACCGCGAAGGTTATTTGCGCTCGTATCGTTCTTTAATTCAGATTATGGGACGCGCCGCACGAAACATAAACAGTAAAATTTTGCTTTATGCCGACGAACTCACCGACAGCATCAGAATCGCCGTGAACGAAACTAAACGACGCCGCGAAAAACAAATCGCCTTCAACGAAGAACACAACATCACACCCGAGAGCATTAGCAAAGAAATTTCGGATTTATTGCCGCCGGAACTTTCTCAAGCGTATGAGAGCGAGGCCAAGAGCGAAAAGTTTTCTTCACGAGGCAAAACTAAAAAACAAAAACCGCAGATGACAATTTCAGAACTTGAGCGCGAAATGTGGGAGGCCGTCGAACGTTTAGACTTTGAACGCGCCGCCGTTTTGCGCGATAATATAGCAATGATTAAAGGGGGAAGTAAAAAATGACAGAGAAGTATTGGATTATTGTTGTAGATGATGACGTCGCAAATCTGATGATGGCCGGCAGTATCATGAGCAAAAACGGAATGCGTGTTACGGCTCTTAAATCCGGCAAAGCATTAATAGATTATATCGAAGCTAACGAAACCACCCCCGATCTTTGCCTGCTTGATATTAGAATGCCCGATATGGACGGCTTTCAAGCTATGGAAGCATTGAGAAAAACTAAGCGCGGAAAAAATTTGCCCATTGTATTTTTGACTGCTGTCGACTCCGAACGAAGCGAAGCGAAAGGACTTTCACTAGGAGCCATGGATTTCATTAAGAAGCCTTTCGTTCCTGAAATTCTTGTGCTGCGCGTCCGACACATTATAGATTTAGTTCGACTTCAAAAAAATCTTGCTCGCGTTAGAGACGAAATCGAAAAAGGCAGAGGCACAAAATTTGATTCGGAGTTTGTAGATATAATTCTGAAGATGCTCGACGAATGCGTAATGAAAGATTAAAAATAAAAAATGATTAGACGCGTCAGAAAAATTTGGCGTATTCTTGGAATTTCAATTTATGAGGGCATACGTGGCAAACATAATCTAAAAATCATCTCTTATATTGCGATAGTTCTGGAGATACCATCATTATTAGGTACTCTAGCTTATTTTTTTACACCTTTATGGGATTTTGCACTAGGCTGCTTAGTGTATGCGATTTTTAATGTCGTAACTTTTTATCTGGCTGCTATTAAAAAAAATCGTGAAGCGACTGTCAAAGTAGGAGTTGTCTTCACGCTCTTGGCCTGTACAAATATAGCTTTATTCGCTCGAAACGGTTTTGCCGCTCACTGGACGCTGCTATTTCCACTTATAATAAGTTATCTCTTCAGCGTTCGCTTAGGAATTATCTCTTCGGGCTTCATGTCGCTTCTTTTTATGATTTTATATTGGACGCCTCTTCGCGCTTTCTTCCCGTGGTATCCTCCGATATTTTTGAACCGTTTCCCGCTGCTCTATGTGGTTGTTTCGCTGAACACGATTTACATGATGACGGACTATCACATAAATATTTTGCAGCAGCAACTATACGCAAAAA
>CAJORD010000200.1 GCA_905236605.1 uncultured Synergistales bacterium
AGATCGATGACCCTGACAAATACGACCGAATCATGATGGGCCTTCGTAAACATAATCTCGATGGCTTGTTAATCTCCGGCGGCGATGATACTGGTAGCGTAGTCGTGGACTTGTCAGAACACGGAATCCCTTGTGTACACGCCCCTAAAACTATGGACCTTGATTTACAGACTTATTCAGTCGGCGGAGACTCAGCTATCAACAAAATCGCTACAATCGTTGATGACCTCAAAACAACAGGCACGACTCACAACCGCATCATGGTTATCGAAGTCTTCGGACGTTACGCCGGACACACTGCTTTCAGAGGCGGCATCGCGGCTGACGCGGACTGCATTTTGATTCCTGAAGTTCCCGTTGACTTCAACGCCGTTTACGCTCACTTGAAACATTATTATATTAGAAGAATCTTAAATTCTGACGTTCACGCTGGAACTTACACAATCGTTGTAGCCGAAGGCGTCAGAGGCGAAGACGGTCAGTTATTCTCCGACGGCGGCGGCAAAGCCAATGACTCATTCGGACACCCGAAACTCGCAGGCGCAGGACGTTTCGTCAAAGAGACCCTCGAAAACATGATGAAACAGGACCCGGAGATTAAACAGTTTATGAAAACTTCCGGAATGTATGTCCCAGGTGTGTTTGAAATTCCAGAAATTCGCGAAGTCATTCCGAGCCATATCGTAAGAAGCGGAGCAACGGCAGCTTATGATGTCAACTTCGGGAAACAGATCGGCGCAGCGGCGGTCATTCTTCTTGACGAAGGAGTCAGCGGCGTTACGGTTGTTAAGATGTACGACGGCAAGATTCGTTACATGCCGACGGCCGAAGCCATTGCTCAGAGATTCGTCGGACTTGAGACTGTGGCATTCTATGAACAAATGGACGTTTGCTTCGGGCGTTATCGTCAGAAATATGAACCGAAGCTCGAAGAAGTTCACGGAGCTGTCGAAAGACTTTACAGCTAAGTTAGAAATTAGAAGTGAGGAGTTAGAAATTAATTTTTCTGGCTCCTCTTTATTTATGAAGCGATAGAAGGGAATTTATTAATGTATAAGTTGGAACGTTTTATAAAAGCACAAGATGAAAGTCCATATGAAAATTATGAGCGAGCTTTGAGCGAGATGCGCGCCGGTAAAAAACAGAGCCATTGGATTTGGTATATTTTTCCACAGCTTAAAAATTTAGGTCGAAGTGATAAAGCTAAGTATTACGGCATCGAAAATCTTGACGAAGCAAAAGATTATTTAGCTCACCCTGTTCTTAGCAAAAGATTAATTGAGATTTCAGAAGCAATTTTGAAACTTTCAAAAAATAATCCTGTGTCCCTCATGAACGGATTAACTGACGCGACAAAATTAAAATCTTGCATGACGTTGTTCGCTTATGCTTCAGGTGATAAAGATTCGGTCTTTTGTCGAGTGCTTGAAAAATTTTTTGACGCTCAAATCGACGAAAAAACTATGAGCATTATCGAGCATGAAGGACACGAGGATTAATTTTTAACCCTAACTCCTGTTTTTTAACTTGCCTTTATTTTTGGGAGTTTTAATTTTATCGTCATGCTTAAAAAGTTCTTTCATTGACGCTTTCACGAGATTTTCAACGACCTTCATAACCGGCCCGCCTTGATACTCGCGATAAATCGAACCTTTAGCCGCCGCGACGTGATCGCCTTCGGGGTCGGACGTCAAGAAAATTTTGGGCTCAACGTTCGTGCTTAAATATGTAACGTCATGAGCCGGGATAATTTCAGTTTTTTCTTCCGGGATTCGCAGCGTCTCAATGATTCTTCCGTTTTTGTCACGCTTCTCAATTTCTTTATATTCCGTGTAAGTTCGAGTTTGTTCGGACACATGCTGCGTAACAAAATTTTGCGCCAAGCTCGCCTTTATGAAAACGCTGTAGCCCATTTCCGAAGCAGCTTTAAAAAATTCTGCACCGTCGGGAATTTTTTCGCCGTAAATAAATTTCATGTCTTCTTTCAAATCTTCAAGGCTCTTCACAGTGAGCTTGCCTTTGCCCATTGACGCGGCTATACCGTCAGCGGCCCACGAAATTATTTGAGCGTTCTGTTGCTTTTCTGGCATTAGAGAGCTCTTGGCCTCAAGTTTTGAATCAAAAGGCATGATGAAAATTTTTTTAATCCCCGAAAAATTTAATGAAGAGTCTTGCCACACTTCGACTTCAGCCGCATACGCCGCGCATGATAATGCAATGAAGCACGCAAATAACAAAAAAATTTTTTTCATGATGTCTTACTCCATTGAACGATTTGACAAAAGCATTCTTCTGCGGAAATAAAGATCTTCTTCGATTTCGTCGGCCTGTTCTTCGACCATGAACTTATCTTCAAAGACTGAATCGCCCGCGTCGTCTTCTTGACCTTTAAACGCAGTCTTTAATACTATCGGCGTTATGATTGTACACACGATTATCATTATAATAATCGGCCCGAGATAATCTTCGCTGATTAAGTTCATCGAAACGCCTTTGCCAGCAACGATAAGCGCAACCTCTCCACGACATACCATGCCCAAGCCTATTTGATAGCTCTGTCGATTTTTGAAGCCTGAAATTTTTGCACCGATTCCGCAGCCGCCAAGTTTTGAAATTACACTGACGATTACAAGCGCGACTGTGAAGAACACGAGATTATAACTCATCGCCGGAAGCGTTACTTCGAGTCCAATATTAGCAAAGAAGATCGGTGTTAATAAAAGATAAGCTATCGTATCGAACTTGCTCGCGATATATTGGCCCTTGGGTGAAATTGAGATTATCATTCCCGCAGCGAAGGCGCCTATTATGTCCGCGACTCCGAAAAGAACTTCCGCTGCCCACGCCATGAACAAGCAAAACGCAAAGCCCATGACTGGATAACGTCGCAGATTTCTAGCTGCCTGAATACGATCCGACAAGACCATATAATGATAATAAATAAATCCTGACACAGCCACGAATACAAAGAAGCCGATAATTTTCGCTAGCACTAGCATCAAATTAACTTCTTCGCCGGCCATTCCCGTTATCAAAGTCAAACAGACTAAGCCTAAAATATCGTCTATCAACGCCGCCGCTAATATCGTGTTGCCAACCTTCGTTGACATTTTGCCGAGTTCTTTCAACGTCTCGACAGTGATCGACACTGAAGTAGCCGTTAAAACAGCGCCGACAAAAATTGCGGATTCAAACGTCGCGTTCTTGTCGAAAATGTACATCAACGCCGCTCCCATTCCTAAGGGAACGATAACGCCAGAGAGCGCTACGGCAAAGCCAGATTTACCCGCGGCCTTTAATTCTTCGAGGTTCGTTTCCATTCCCGCGCTGAACATAATCACTATAACGCCAAGTTCAGCAAGTCGGCTAAGGAGCTGCGAAGGCATCAGACAAAACTGAAAACCTAAAAATTTCGTCGTCAATACTCCAAGCACAGCCGGCCCAAAAAATAATCCCGCCATCAACGCGCCAACAACTTGCGGAAGCTGCGCACGCCGTGAGATTATGCTGAAAATTTTTGTTGACATTAAGATTACGCACAGGCTAAGTAAATAATTGTAGCCTTCCAATTTATAATTTACTTCCTTTCAATTTTTTAATTCTCGTAATCATCTCCGGACGCCTCGCCGAGCAATGCACCGACTTGATGTCGCCATGGCAATGACGGGTGTGCGCCGATCTTCGTACATGCAAGAGCACCACACGCCGAACCAAATCGCGCAGCGCGTCTTAACGGTCGTCCTTCGCCTAACGCTACGCAGAACCCCGCACAGAAAGCGTCCCTAGCGCCAGTGTTATCGACGGAACGAATATTGAAAGCGTCAAACGAGAAAGACTCGCCGCCATTTTCAAAAATCATTCCGCCCTTCGCGCTTCTCGTTACGACAAGACAGCCAACGCCACGCGCAAGAATTTCATGCGACATTGATTCTATTTTGCCTTTGGGATTTTTATTTCTAGCGTAGAAGCTCAAAGCTTTTTCATTTAATATCAAGTAATCAATATTCTTCCATGCGTCATCAGGAAGTGAGAAAGGAGGCTCGGCCGATAAAAAAGTCTTGCAGCCTGTCTGCCTTGCGAGTTTCAAACCTGCTACTACTGTTCCGGTTGGACTTTCCATTTGAAATAGAGCCGAATCTGAAGACTCAAAAATTTTTTTAGCGTCGTAGATGTCTTTTTCGTCGAGCAAGGCGTTAGCGCCCTGTGCTATCACGATCGAGTTTTCGCCTTCGTCAGTTACGGTTATGACAGCCGTACCTGTAGCAAGTTCTCGGCGAGTCTGTAAGTGGGAACAGTCGACGCCGTTTTCACTTAGAACGGAACGAAGCCGCCGCCCAAAATCGTCATCTCCTACGCAACCGATCATATGTGAACGTGCGTTAAGTCTTGCGACTTCGAGGGCTTGATTAGAACCTTTGCCGCCTCCGGCCATACCGAACGGGCCGCCTACTATTGTTTCGCCTTTTTGTGGACAATGTGATGCGCGTATAACGAGGTCAATATTGAGTGAACCTACTATCGTAACTGCTGACAAACTTTAGCCTCCTTGAAAATTTCCACGTATGATAGCACAAAGAAAGGCAAGTATGAATTAGAAAGTAGGAGTTAGGAAGTAAAAATTAAATTTCGCCTGAAAAGATTTCGACAGCTGGGCCGGTCATGAAGCATTGAGAATCTTTGATTTCAATTTTCAAATCTCCTCCGCGAAGATGAACGAGAACTTTTGAATTTAATTTCCCGGCTTTGAATCCCGCGAATGCCGCCGCGGTTGCTCCAGTCCCGCAAGCCATCGTTTCACCGCTGCCGCGTTCAAAGACTCTCATTTTAATTTCGTCGCGTGAGATTATTTCAATAAATTCTGAATTAACTCGTTCGGGGAAGCGTTTGTGAGTTTCAAATTTTGAACCTTCGAGATTAAATTTTGAGTCCGGCCATGAAAAAATATTTTTGATTTCGGGATTGTCTTCAAGAAAATAAACCGCGTGAGGATTTCCGACATTAACACCGACAAATTTTAATTTCATGTCGTCGATTTTAATTTCTTCGGGGATTTCGCTAGTGATTTTTGCTTGTCCCATATCGACAGTCGCAGCGATGACTTTTTCATTTTGAATCTCGAGCGAAATTTTTTTTATGCCTGCGGGAGTGTCGATTGAAGTTTCGCGCTTGGCCTTTGAGATTATTCCGTGGTCATAAATATATTTAGCGACGCAGCGAATACCGTTGCCGCACATTGAAGCCTTTGAGCCGTCAGCGTTATAAAGCTGCATAAAAGCGTCGGACTTATCATTAACCGGCGGCAAAATTAAAATTAAACCGTCCGCACCGATTCCGAAGTGTCTGTCTGAAAGTTTAATCGCGAGTTCTTCGGGATTGTCTACACGCTCTTCAAAGCAATTTACGTATATGTAATCATTTCCGCAGCCCTGCATTTTTGTGAAACGCATTCAAAATCATCTGCCTTCTAAAAAATAAGAGGGGTCTTACGAAAACCCCTGCTTAAATTATTTCATCATTCCGATTTTTTCAAGATATTCATCAATAAATTCGATTGCTTGTTTCAAAGCGTCGCCCGTAAAACCGTGTTCGCCGTCCTTTATCACTTTTAATTCGGCGTCGCTGTAAGTTTTGGCCGCACGTTCTGAATATGAAAGCGGGACGATATTATCTTTATCGCCGTGAAGAATTAGCGCGGGCTTTGTATATTTTTTCATATCCTCGTAAACGTCGTAGTCCCACATGTCGCGAACGTAAATCGGACTTACGTCGAGCCAGCCATTGTAGCTATACACTTCGGGGCATTCATCAACGCTCTTGAATTTTTTGTGAAGATCATCGTTAATCACAAGCGCAGGATAAAGAAGAATCAGCGCGTTTAATTCGTCTACGTGGCGTGAAGACGTTACGACAGAAACAGCACCGCCCTGACTTCCGCCAATGATTCCGATTTTATTAACGTCGGCAAAAGGCCAAGTCTTCGCGACTTCAAGAACGCTTTCTAAATCTTTTACTTCAGTCATTACGGACATCTCTGTAGTTTTGCCGTCGCTCTTGCTCTGCGGGCCGCCGCCTGCAAAATCGAAAGTGTAAAGCGCGATTCCCCTTGATGCTAAGTGTTCGCCATAATTCGGCCAGCCCCACAAATAATTCATTCCGAGTTCATGAGCCGCGATTAATAACGGAACTTTCTTATCCGTCTCTGGGACATAAAGCAGGCCGCGAAGAGTCTTTCCTGTCGAAGAGTTCACGACGTTCATATTAACAACTCTGTATGCAAAAGTTTTATGTTCTTCTGCACAAACAACATTTGCCAATAATGCCAAAGCACTAAGCATTGACAACACTAAAAAAATTTTACGCAACTAGCTGCGCCTCCTGATATAATCTTTGTAAAATGAGATTATATCACTACCGAGAGGTGCTAAATTTATATGAAAAATATCACGAGCGTTGCTTCAAACGATTTTTATTTTGACGGCATGATGAGACTTTCCGAAGATTTTTTAATCTCTCAATATAAAAAACTCGTCGATCTTATTCACGCTCAAGACTGCGCGGTAATAAGTCAGCTTACATTAGGAGCGTTTTATCGCAAAAATATTCAAGTTGAAGGCACAGGCCACACTTATCAAATGAAACATCAAGAAACTGCGGAAAAAATATTAAAGCAAATTCAAGACTGGGAAAAATAAAAATTAGGAGTTAGGAATTTTATTTTATGCTAGCCACTCGGCCAAATCGAGAGCGTAGTACGAAATTATAATATCAGCTCCGGCACGTGCGATTGAATATGCGCTTTCGAGAGCAATATTTTTTTCGTTCAGCCAGCCATTAGCCGCGGCAGCTTTCATCATTGCATATTCACCGCTCACAGAATACGACGCTACAGGGACGTTACAGGACTCTTTCACGGCTCGCAAGACATCAAGATAAGGCAATCCCGGCTTCACGATTATAATATCCGCTCCTTCTTCAATATCGAGCGCGGACTCTTTAAGAGCTTCTCGAACGTTGCGCGGGTCCATTTGATAAGTTTTTCGATCACCGAACGCAGGAGCAGACCCGGCGGCCTCTCTAAACGGGCCATAGAAAGCTGACGCGTATTTGACGGCGTATGACATTATCAAAGTATCTTGAAATTTTTCGGCGTCAAGAGCTTCTCTAATTGCGGCGGTGTGTCCGTCCATCATGTCCGACGGTGCGACTATATCAGCTCCGGCTCGTGCTTGCGAAACTGCAACGCGCGATAAAATTTCTAAAGTCGGATCGTTTTCTATTATTCCGTGATTAATAATTCCGCAATGACCGTGCGAAGTGTATTCACATAAACAAACGTCGCCTATTACGGTCAAGTCCGGAAATTCTTTTTTTGAAATTCTGATTGCTTGTTGGATTACGCCGTTATCGTCCCAAGCTGATGAAGCTGTTTCGTCTTTGTGCTCGGGGATTCCAAAGAATAAAACTCCGCCGATTTTGTTTTTAGCGGCACGTTCGAGGATTAAAGGAAGTTTGTCGGGGCTGTAACGTTTTTGTCCCGGCATGGAGGGAATGTCCTCGATGATATTTTTCCCTTCGCGAATGAATACAGGATACACGAACATTGACGGCGATAAACGAGTTTCGCTGACCATGTCGCGAATAGCCTGTGATTTTCTTAATCTTCGCGGGCGTTTAATCATAATAAAAACTTCAAGCCTTCTTTCAAATATAAAACGGGTTCAAACTTCAAAATTTTCTTTGCTTGTTCGATCGATGCTGACGAATGCAAAATATCTCCGTCGCGTGGTGCTTCGCGTTTGAATTTAATTTCTTGTCCCGGCGCAACGACTTCATAAATAACTTTCATTAATTCGTTAAGACTCGTCGAGACTCCGCAGCCGATATTAAAAACTTTTCCCGGTGCTTCATTCTCGAGAGCCGCAAGCAAATTTGCCTTCACGATATTTTGAACGGCGCAAAAATCTCTTGTCGCTGTACCATCGCCATATATGATTGGAAGTTCCCCAGCCTTAATTGCGCTGATCCACTTCGGAATTACGGCGGCATAAGCTCCGTTAGGGTCTTGACGTTTGCCGAAGACGTTGAAGTATCGTAAGCCGACGCATTCGAGGCCGTAAACGCGGGTATAAAATTCTGCGTAAACTTCATTAAGATACTTTGTCATTGCGTAAGGCGATAAGAATTTTCCGATTCGGCTTTCAATTTTCTCGACTGCGTCATCATCACCATACACCGCGCTTGACGAAGCAAAGACTACGCGCTTGACGTTGTTTTCTTTAGCGGCCTGCAATATGTTCACGAAGCCGGAGACGTTTACGTCGTTATAATTCACGGGGTCTTTCATTGACGCAGGAACAGAAGCCAGCGCGGCATGATGAAGAACGTAATCGACGCCTTCGCAAGCACGGCGGCAAGTGTCAAGGTCAGTGATTGAGCCGGTGATTAAATGAAAATTTTCTCGCGTAGAGTCATTAACGACGGCGTTTACATTTTCGATTTTTCCGGTAGAGAAATTATCAAGCCCAACGACAATTTGATTTTTAGATAAAAGGACTTCGGCCAAGTGCGAACCAATGAACCCGGCCGCGCCGGTTATGAGCCAGCGTTTACGGGCCGGGAGTTCTGGATAATTAATCATGATTAATTAATATTTTTCAATCGCTGCGATTTTTAATTTTCGAGTGCCGCGCGGAATTTTTACGATTACGATGTCGCCGACGAGATGACCAGAGATAGCTTGACCGACGGGACTCTTTTGAGAAATTCTTTGAATGCCGCCTTCAGAGAACGCCGCGCCAGATAATTCTTCCGAGCCGACTAAGTCGTAAGTATGTTGTTTGCCATCGTGATCTAGATCTTCGAGCGTGATTCGCAACCCGACTCCTGCGCGTGTAGTGTCGAGTTTCGTTTCGTCGATAACGGTAACTTTGCTCAAAGTAACTTCAAGATCGGCGATTCTGTCTTCGAGTTTTGCTTGTTCTTCTTTTGCGGCAGCGTACTCTGCGTTTTCGCTCAAGTCTCCGAACGCGCGAGCTTCTTCAAGCTTCCGGGCGACTTCCTGCCGGCCTTGTGTTCTAAGATTTGTAAGTTCTTCGCTTAATCTTTCATAACCGCTTCGTGTCATTTCATGCACGATATTTTTTTTCGGCGCCAAAATTTTTACCTTCTTCATAAAATAATTTTATTTCTGTGATATTCTACCAAAGACAAAAATAACTCTAATTAAACTAGAAAGGATTTGAATTTAAATGGCAAGTTACGAAGGTTACATGCCCTATTCATACGGGGTGAATGACGTCGAAGCATTGAACGAGACATTCAGAAAAGTTTATCAGTATATGGCGCTTGGCCTAATCATCACGGCTATCACCGCGTACGTGACGGCTTCGAGTCCGTCGGCAATAAGATTTTTATTTTCGTCGTCGGCGCCTATGTTAATAATCGCGGTGCTTGAAGTCATTCTTGTGATTGCTTTAAGCGCGGCGCTTACGAAACTTTCTCAGGGAGTTGCGCTGATTATGTTCGCGGGATATAGCGTCTTAAATGGCGTTCTATGTTCGTCGGTGCTGCTCGTTTACACGGCGTCGTCAGTTTATCAGGCATTCTTAACAACGGCAGGAATGTTCGCTGCTATGAGTATATATGGCTTATACACGAAGCGCGATTTAACTTCGATGGGAAGTTTTCTGCGAATGGGACTTTGGGGATTATTGATTGCGTTAGTGATTAATTTATTTGTCGGCTCGTCAATGCTCGAGCTTGTTACGAGTATCATGGGCGTAATAATTTTCTTGGGTCTGACGGCTTACGACACTGCGAAAATTAAAACGCTTGCTGAACCTGCGAACTGGAACGGCGATAACACAATGGCCGGAAAAATTGCGATTATCTGCGCGCTTGAACTTTATCTTGATTTCGTGAATTTATTTTTATATATGCTTCGCTTCATGGGCAAACATAAAGATTAGTTAT
>CAJORD010000201.1 GCA_905236605.1 uncultured Synergistales bacterium
AAAAAATGGGAATGGTGTTTCAGTCATTTAATTTGTTCGGACATCTCACGGTCATTGAAAATATTATGCTTGCTCCAGTGAAATTAAAAGGAGTCAGCAGACAAGACGCATTTGATAATGGCATGAGACTCTTGCGTCAGGTCGGACTTTCTGAAAAAATGCTGAATTATCCTCACGAACTCTCAGGCGGTCAGAAACAGAGAATCGCAATCGCCCGTGCCCTCGCAATGGATCCGAGCGTCATACTTTTTGATGAGCCTACAAGCGCACTTGATCCCACTATGGTCGGAGAAGTCCAGGCAGTAATCAAAGATTTTGCCAAAACTGGTAAAACGATGATGATCGTAACTCACGAAATGAATTTTGCGCGCACTGTCAGCAATCGAGTTTTTTACATGGACGAAGGCGGAATTTATGAAGACGGAAGCCCACAACAGATTTTCGGCTCTCCCAAGCGCGACAAGACTCGAAGATTTATTCAACGACTCAAAGTTCTTGAGATAAAAATTAACAGCAAGGATTATGATTTTCCTGCGACAGTCGCAAGCATCGAGAACTATTGCAGGAAAAATCTCGTTGCTAATCGCATATGCAATCATCTTCAGCTTGCTTTTGAAGAACTTGTGCAACAAATACTGCTTCCCGGTCTTGAAAAGCCTGAAGTTGATATAGTGATTGAGTACTCAGAAGAAAAAAATGAAGCTATCATGAACATCAATCACGGATTGAAGGGCGAAAATCCTTTAGATACGGCTGATGAATTATCCATGAGCGTCTTGAAGGGAATTGCAGAGAATATCGAGTCTGATAGCGAAACCGGAACTATCAAATTATTTATTCATTAACAAAAAATCCCTCGCGCCTTAAAAAACGCAAGGGATTAAATTTTTTTATGCCGCTTCGATTTTTGAAACGTCGTAGCCTGCTTCGTCAATCGCCGATTTAATCACTTCGTCGGCAACGTCTTTTGAAAGATTTATAACCGCGGTGTTTTTTTCAAGGCTGACTTCCGCGCCGCTGACACCGTCAAGAGCTTCGAGAGCTTCTTTCACATGTCTAACGCAATTCTGGCAGCCCATGCCTTCAACGTAAATAATTTTTTTCATGACTTACGCCTTTTTTGTCGCCGGGATATAAACTCTTACAAGATAAATAATTGCGAACAAAACTGCAACAGCGATTCCAATTCCGTAAGCGAGATTTCTCTCAAGCATTAAATAGCACTCAGGAGCGATGCAGAAGTATGTAACGCTAACAGCGCTCATGAACGTAGCAGGGATTGCCGCGATGAAGCCCTTGGCCGGGCCAACGTTTCTTGAAAGGTACACAGCGCCTGCCCACAAAGCTATCATCGCAAGCGTCTGGTTAGACCATGAGAAATAGCGCCATACGATTCCGTAGTCAAGGAATGAAATTGCATAGCCCGCAGCGAGTAACGGAAGAGCAAGCGCAAGACGAGGAGCAAAGCCTTTCTGGTCAATCTTGAACCAGTCCGCGAGTGTCAAACGTGCGCTTCTGAATGCTGTGTCGCCTGACGTAATCGGGCAAGCTACAACGCCGAGTAACGCAAGAATACTTCCTATAGGCCCAAGAAGTCCGACGGAGATTTGATAGACTGATGTCGAGTTGCCGCCGCCGACTGCTAAAAGTCCTGCTGTTGAGAAGCCGCCGCCTGTCGCATTATAGAACGCGATACCGGCTGATGCCCAAATAAGAGCGATAATTCCTTCGGCTACCATTGCACCGTAGAACACGAAACGCCCCTGACGCTCTGAAGTTAAGCAGCGCGCCATCATCGGAGACTGTGTAGCATGGAATCCCGAAATAGCTCCGCAAGCAACCGTTATGAACATTAAAGGCCAGATAGGCATCGTGTCAGCCTTCGGGTGCATGTTATAAAGTCCTTCCCAAAGTTCGATCATTGGCTTCGTGCCTTGAATGTGATTGTAGACAGTTACGCCGCCGATTCCGATTGCCATGAAGATTAAGCAAAGTCCGAACAACGGATAAATTTTTCCGATGACCTTATCAATAGGAAGAAGAGTAGCAAGGAAATAATAAACAAGAATTATTACCGTTAAAATCTTTGTCCACTCTGCTGTGGTGTAGCCCATGACGGTTGCAGCAGCTCCACCAGCTCCTACAGCTCCGCTCGTACCCTGCGTAATCATTAAGGCAAGAAGTCCAGCCGGTCCGACCATGAACACGACGCCGACCATGACGAGCAACACAACCGAGAACAGGCGCATAACCTGAAGCATGAAGCCGCCAAGATATTTGCCCGTGATTTCTGAAACGCTCGCGCCGTCGTTACGGACTGAAAGCATTCCGACAAGATAATCATGAACAGCTCCGGCTAAAATCGTTCCGAAGACGATCCACAAATAAACCTGCGGCCCCCAAATAGCGCCGGTTAAAGCTCCAAATATAGGGCCAAGGCCCGCAATGTTAAGAAGCTGAATTAAGAACGCTCTGCCCGGTGTGATGGGAACATAGTCAACTCCGTCCGGGTGTTGAACGCAAGGTGTTTTTCTGTCGTCGGGCGCGAAAATTGCATTAACGATTCCGCCGTAAATAAGATAGCCAAGAATCAAAATAACAAGGCCGCCTAAAAACGAATACATAAAAAAATCTCCTTTCAAAATTTATAATAAAAGAATCGATGTAATCGATAAAATTTTAGTCGTTTAAGATTTTTACGCAAGGGGGAAAAGATTTTTTATGAGACTGGATAAATTTTTGAAACTCGCGCGGCTTGTCAAGCGTCGGACAGTTGCGCAAGAAATGATCGAATTAGGCGCTGTTCGTCTTGAAGGTCGTGAGTGCAAACCGTCAGCCGAAGTTCGCGAAGGAAACATTATCGAAATCGCGTATATAAATCGCGTCTTGAAAGTCCGTGTTACGTGCGCAGACGAAGCAATTTTGAAACGTCCGAAGACAATTTCGTGGGAACAAATCGACGAACGACCGGTTAAACCTGACGAACAACCGTTTGAAAATTAATTTTTCTTTCAGAAATTCCTAAAATCTTATTCAAGATTGTATAATACCGAAGATTATAAAAATTTTTATCAGGAGGTTTTTTTCAATGGCATCAATAATTGGTATTCATGCCCGTGAAATTCTTGACTCAAGAGGAAATCCTACACTCGAAGCAGAAGTATATCTTGAAGACGGTACAATGGGACGCGCTGCGGTTCCTTCAGGAGCGTCAACGGGAGTTCATGAAGCATTAGAACTTCGCGACAAAGAAGCACGTTACGGCGGCAAAGGTGTTCAGCACGCTGTCGAGAACGTCAACGAGAAAATCGCCCCCGAAATTTTGGGAATGGACGCTGACGACCAGGGCGCGCTTGACAGAGCCATGATCGCCCTTGACGGCACAGACGGAAAATCGAAGCTCGGCGCTAATGCTTTGCTCGGTGTATCAATGGCCAACGCTCGCGCGGCTGCTGACTCACACGGCCTCCCGCTTTATGTCTGGCTTGGCGGAATCGGCGGCGGCTTGCTTCCTACTCCTATGATGAACGTCATCAACGGCGGCGCACATGCTGATAGCACCGTTGACTTCCAAGAATTTATGATTGTCCCGCATAACTCAAAGACATTCGCTGAAGCTCTTAGAATGGGCGCGGAAGTTTATCACGCGTTAAAGAGCTGCGTCAAAGGCCGCGGATATTCGACCGGCGTAGGCGACGAAGGCGGATTTGCTCCCAACCTCAAAGACAATCGCGAAGCCCTTGATCTTTTAATGGAAGCTGTCAACAAGGCTGGCTACACTCCGGGAACTGATGTAAGCTTTGCTCTTGACGTCGCGTCATCAGAATTTTTCAACACCGAAAAGAATAAATATATCTTCACGAAGAGCGGCGGCGCTGAATACACTTCCGGCGAGCTCGTCAAACTCTATGAAGACCTCGTAGCGAATTACCCCGTAATCTCAATCGAAGACGGTTGCGCCGAAGACGATTGGGAAGGCTGGGCGAACCTCACTGCGGCCCTTGGCAAAAAAATTCAGCTTGTTGGTGATGACCTCTTCGTAACGAATCCTAAAATTCTTGAGCGCGGAATTTCACAGGGAATTGCAAACGCCGTTCTTGTAAAACTGAATCAGATTGGAACGGTCAGCGAAACAATGCAGGTTATCCAGATGGCAGCCGATGCAGGTTACGCGGCAGTCGTTTCTCACCGTTCGGGCGAGACAGCGGACACTTTCATTGCGGACTTGGCAGTAGCGACACGCGCCGGCCAGATTAAAACCGGAAGTATCGCACGCACTGACAGAATCGCGAAGTACAATCAGCTTCTTAGAATCGAAGAGCAGCTTGGCGACACGGCGAAGTACGCAGGACTTACAAAATATTCGCCTATGTGGAAGTAAGACAAAGCAAGTAGGAGTTAGGAAGTAGGAATTAAAAAATCTTTTTCCTAATTCCTTTCTCCGAATTTTTTCATTAAATTTATAACGAAAGGGATTTTTTTAATATGGCTGAATCAACAACAGCAGTATCGCCGTGCGGAGGCTCAGCGCCTTCTGGTTCGAGTTCAGGCGGAGCAGCAGGGACAGGAGCCGAAGGAGCAGCGCAGGGCGGACTTATGGGAATGTTTTTCCCGCTGATAATTTTCATTCTGATTTTTTATTTCTTTATTATTCGTCCTCAAAAGAAACGCGATAAACAACATAGCAACATGATAGCCGGCATAAATCGTGGCGATCAAATTGTAACGGTGGGCGGCTTCTTAGGAACAGTCCGCGAAGTTCGTGATGACACTTTCCAAATTGAAATAGCCGAAGGCGTTCGCGTCAGAATTTTGAAATCGGCTGTCCAGACTAAACGCGCCAATACAAATACAAACGCAACAAACGAAAATCAGGGGGCAGCATCTTAATATGAATCGTACCGACAAGTTACGCCTCATTATAGTTTTAGTTGTAGTTTTAGGGGCGTTATGTTTTGCGTGGCTCGAAAGGGACGGCCTTAACTTAGGGCTTGACCTCAAGGGCGGCGCTCATATAGTTTTGCAGGCGAAGGACACTCCCGAAAATCCTTTGCGTGATGACAGCATTGACAGATTGCTCGCGGTCTTGAGAAACAGAATCGACCAGTATGGCGTAGCAGAGCCGATTATTCAAAAGAGCGGAAGCGATCGAATTATTGTTGACTTACCGGGCATTCAAGACCCTGCAGCGGCACTCGAATTAATCGGACGTACTGCGCAGATGGATTTCCGCGAAGTCATTGACTCAACAGGAAGAAATTTACCCGTTGAACCGCAGCGAAGAAATTACGACACTGATATTCAATTTGTAGATGCTCAAGAGCGTTGGCGCAATGAAATCGCGAAATTGAGCAACGCGAGCGCGGATTTAGTTGCACGTTCAAAGACTACTGAAGGCTCAATCGTCGTGCCCGGTGAAGACGCAGGAACATTTTATTTACTTGGGCCTGTGGTCTTGTCGGGAAAAGATTTAGTGAACGCCGAAATGAATCCCGACAGCTTAGGCCGAATGGGCGTTTCTCTTGAATTTAATTCCGAAGGCGCGCGGCTCTTTGAGGAAGCTACAGCGCGAATGATTGGCCGTCAGCTTGCTATCGTGCTTGACAACGTAGTAATCTCTGCTCCTGTCGTTCAAGATAGAATCGCGGGCGGTCATGCTCAAATTACGGGACGCTTCACAGCTGAAGAGGCCGGACGACTTGCAATTATGTTGAAGGCCGGAGCTTTGCCAGTCGCTGTTGAAATCGCCGAAAATAGATCCGTAGGCCCGAGCCTTGGAGCCGACTCTATACGTCAAGGACTTCAAGCGGGCTTATTTGGCGCGGCTATGGTGCTTGTGTTCATGCTGCTGTTCTATCATTTTAGAGGACTTGCTGCGGATTTGGCCTTGGCCGTTACGATTGTCTTAATCTTCGCCGGATTAATCGCTTTCAACGCTACTTTGACATTGCCGGGCATCGCTGGAATTATCTTAACTTTAGGAATGGCCGTTGACGGCAACGTCTTGATATATGAAAGAATCCGTGAAGAACAGAACGCCGGTAAAACTCCAATGGCGGCACTTGACGCAGGATTTAGAAAAGCTCTCGTTACTATCCTTGACAGTAACATCACAACTTTAATCGCAGCTCTTGTGCTCTTCTATTTTGGGTCCGGTTCGGTGCGCGGCTTCGGCGTAACGCTCTCTGTCGGACTTGTCGCGAGCGTCTTCGCTAACGTTGTAGTAACACGCGCAATTTTGCAATTATTCGTCAAGCGCGGAAAGGAGATTGTTAAGAGATGAGCATTTTGAAATTTGATTTTGATTTCATGAAACACCGAAAACTCGCTCTTACGATCAGTCTTGTGCTTGTCATTGCGAGC
>CAJORD010000202.1 GCA_905236605.1 uncultured Synergistales bacterium
AAATCACTGATAACCGTCCTTCCTAAATATGAATATGCATTGATAGTGGCTTTACGTCCTCTTGGTGTGCGTTCAAGTAATCCTTTTTGAATTAAATACGGTTCGTAAATGTCTTCGATTGTTTGTGCATCTTCATTAAGTGCCGCCGCGAGAGTGCTTAATCCGACTGGGCCGCCGTTAAATAGGTCTATAATTGCACGCAAAATTTTTCTATCACCCTCATCAAGCCCAGTTGCATCGACTTCTAACATATCCATTGCAAGCCTCGCGATATTTTCATCAATCTCGCTGGCTGCTCCATTTTGAACGGCTGCAACATCACGAACACGACGCAACAATCTCAATGCAACGCGCGGAGTACCTCTTGAACGTTTTGCAATTTCGATACTTGCATTTTTAGAGATATTCGCGCCAAGCACGTTCGCAGCGCGAATTAAAATATTAGAAAGTTCTTCATCTGTGTACAATGCCAACTGCTCAACAATACCAAAACGCGCACGCAATGGTGAGGTTAAAAGTCCAAGCCTTGTTGTAGCTCCGCAAAGTGTAAATTTAGGCAAATTAAGTGCTATTGTACGTGCAAGCGGGCCTTTCCCCACTACTATATGAAGTGTGAAATCTTCCATTGCAGGATATAAAATTTCTTCTACTTGCGGCGGCATTCGGTGTATCTCATCAATGAATAAAACGTCGTTGCGCTCTATGTTTGAGACTATAGCAGCTAGATCCCCCGCGCGTTCCAATGCCGGCCCCGTAGTTGTACGAAGTTGACCGCCCATTTCTTGCGCGATAATGCCCGCTAATGTAGTCTTGCCAAGCCCTGGAGGCCCATAAAATAAAATATGATCCAACGGTTCAGAGCGTCCTTTTGCAGCTGCAATGTAAATTTTTAACTTCTCTTTTAGTTTTTCTTGACCTGTAAATTCGTCAAGATATTTCGGTCTAACCGTTATATCATCTGGATTTCTAGGAACGTCAAAAATTCTAGCGGGGGTTATCAAATTCTCAGCCATTATTTATGCAACTCCCTCAATGACATTCGCAATAAATCCTCCTCGTTTAGTTTGTTGAATTCCTCACCATGCGCGGCGCGAAGAAGATTAATAACTCCGCCGGCGTCTGAACGCGTGAAACCTAGCGATAACAAGGCGTCAATGACGTTTTCAACATGGCTTGAAGATTTTGGGATTTGCTCTGAATCTTGTGTTATTGATTTTAATTCGGTTATATTTTTTAGCTCAAAACAAAGTCGTTCAGCGGTTTTTTTGCCTATACCCGGCACTTTCATAAACGCGTTTACATCTGCTGAAGAAATTGCATTTACAACTTTATCAATAGACAGCGCTGACAAAATAGCAATGCCAGTGCGGCCGCCAACTCCTTTTACACTCGTAAGGCGTAGGAAAAATTCACGCTCACGTTCGGAAGCAAAACCATAAATTACAGCTCCTGCTTCTGAAAATTGAAGATATGTTGTAATTTTAATTTCTTTGTTGACTTCGCATGAATTCAGGACCGAACGCGAACAAAGAATTTCAAATCCAATTCCGTTTACATCGAGTATTACAAGATTTTCGAGGATATCTAAAATTTTTCCAGTTAGAGAACGAATCATGACGAAAATTTTAACGCTAGACCAGTTACAGCTGCAGCCAATGCGTCAGCCGTATCATCAGGCTTGGGGACTTCATCTAAAGCCAAAAATCTCTGTACCATACCTTGCACTTGTGATTTTACAGCGTCGCCAGTTCCACACAATGCCATTTTAATTTGATTAGGTTTAGGTTCGACAATAGGCAAATGATTTTGCGCAACAAGCAGCATAACTGCACCACGGGCTTGATAAACATATTCGGCTGTGGTCGTGTTTCGCCCAAAAAACAAACGTTCAATAGATACTAAATCAGGTTTGCAAATTGTAATTTGCTCTTGCATAGCGTCATAAATTTTTAGCAAACGCTCTGTAAAACTTAAATCGGGCGAGGTCTCTATACAGCCGTAATTTAAGGCTCTGAGCTTGAATCCCGACTGCGCAACCGCGCCATATCCAACGCGTGCGAGGCCGGGATCTATACCCAAACATACTATATCTGACAAAATTGTATTTTATTCTTCTTCGAGCTTAGCTGCGATTTCATCAGGGATTTCAAAATTAGAATAAACGTTCTGAACGTCATCATGTTCCTCAAGAGCGTCAACCAATTTCAAAACTTTTCGCGCCGCTTCTGCATCTGCTACTTCGACAGGGGTTTTAGCTATCATCGACACTTCTGCATTTTCAACGACGTATTTATTATCTTCCAATGCTCTTTGCAATGTATCCAAATCGCCGGGCTCGCAGTAAAGTGTAAAACCGCCGTCGCTTGCCTCCATATCTGACATTCCCGAATCAAGACCGAGTGTCATTAAATCATCTTCGTTGAGTCCTTCGCCCTTGACTTCGATAACGCCTTTGCGGTCGAACATCCATGCAACACTGCCGGATTCTCCCATTTGTCCGCCATTTCGTGCTAGTAGTGCGCGAATTTCTGGTGTTGTACGATTTCTATTATCGGTCATGACGTTGATAAGAACAGCGATTCCGGCCGGTCCATAGGCTTCATAAGTGAGTTCGTCGTATGAAATATCACCAAGTTCACCAGTACCGCGTTTAATTGCACGTGTAATATTGTCGTTGGGAACACTGACGGCCTTTGCGCGCTCGATTGCAGTCTTCAAGCGCATGTTCATAGCGGGATCTCCGCCGCCGTCTTTAGCTGCGATTATGATTGCGCGAACAAGTTTTTGAAAAAGATTTCCTCTTTTTGCGTCCTGTGCAGCCTTGCGGTGCTTAATGTTTGCCCATTTTGAATGTCCTGACAAAATAAATCACTCCTGTTAAAAAATTAAAATTACAACTTAAAATTTAAAAATTGGGATTGGCTTGCGTTTGTGTTCACTGCGTCTGCGCATGACGTCTATACGCTCTCGTGCTTTATCATCACTAAGTTTTCCTGTTGACAAATATTCATCAAGAACATCGTAGCTAAAACCCATATCGCCTTCATCGGTCTGCCCTTCATAAAGTCCGGCGCTGGGCGCTTTTATGATGATTTTTTCGGGAACGTTTAAGATTTTTGCAATCTCACGAATTTCGCGCTTCAAAAAATTTGCAAGTGGCATTAAATCGACGCCGCTGTCGCCAAACTTTGTGAAGTAACCTGTTTCAAATTCGGATTTATTGCTTGTGCCGCAGACGAGGAAATTTTTAGATTGCGCCACGGCGTAAAGCGTTACCATTCGTAAGCGCGCCTTCATGTTGGATTTCACGAGCGAATTAAAATCGCCTCCGATTGCGTTCAACATTGAATCAAAAATGCCGCTTAAATCAACTCGAATGAAATTTACGTCAATGGCTTCGGCTAAAAGTCTGGCGTCGGCCTCGTCCTCGTCGATGCTGTGGCAAGGCATGATTACACCGAGAACGCTTTCGCGCCCCAGAGCTTCACGACCAAGAGCAGCAAGCACAGAAGAATCAATTCCGCCGGATAATCCTAGGACGATTCCGGAGGCGTGGGCGTTGCTGACTTCAGCGCGGAGCCATTGTTCACAGTCATTAATAATTTTTCGCAAGTTTGAAAAATTCCCCTCATTTAGATTAAAAACGCTCTTATTATACACTGTCATGCTATAATTAAGTCAATAAAAAAGGCAGCCCCTCAAATTTCAAAAAGAATTATCTTTTGGTCACTACATTGGTCACTACAAAAACTTCAAATTTTTTTAGCCGTCATCAAAATTCACGAAGGCGATTTCAAAAATAAAAATTGCGATCACGATTCGCAATTCGCGTTCAGACTTTCTAAAATTCTAATCCCTTCCATCGCATCACGCGCGTAGAAATCGGCGCCGGCATATTCGGCAAGCTCTGGCGTTAGAACCGCACCGCCGGCTATAACTTTTACATCAGGGCAAGCTGCTTTCAATTTTGCGATTGTATCTTTCATGCTCGCAACGGTCGTTGTCATCAAAGCACTTAGCCCGACGACTCGCGCACGTCCTTTCTCAACTTCTGCAACAATTTTTTCGGGCGGCACGTCCTTGCCAAGATCAATAACTTCAAAATTGTAATTTTCAAAAATTGTACGCACAATGTTTTTGCCAATGTCGTGAACGTCGCCATAAACCGTTGCTAAGATAACAGAACCTTTAGATTTACCTTCGGATCTTTCCATTGACGAAGCGAGAACTTCAAAGGCTGATTTAGCTGCTTCAGCGGATTTTATTAACTGAGGCAAGAATAATTTTCCAGTTTCATAATCTTTACCGACTGAATCCAACGCTGGAACAATGTAATTTTCAATAATTTCGAGCGGCTTTCTTTCACTCAATAAAGCGCGCGTTTGTGTTGCGGCGTCGTCCCTCAGGCCCTTTTTAATTGCTGATTTCAGACCGTCATCAGAATTTGAAATTACAACTTGCGGAGCAGTTTTTGAAATTGTAATTCCTGGATTAGCTTCGCAGTACGAAATATAATTGTTGATGTCATTTTCGTCGCCGGATAACAGGTTCCATGCGCAAAGAGATTCTTTCAAATCTACGTCGCCTGGATTTATTATTGCAGCGTCAAGACCGTTGACTATTGCGGCGATTAACATTGTACGATTTATTAGTGGACGCCGTGGAAGTCCGAATGATACATTGCTAAGCCCTAAAACCGTGCAAACGCCTAGATTTTCTTTAACAAGTCTGATAGCCTTGAGCGTTTCAGGAACTAATTTTTGTTGTGCGCTTGCTGTGAGTGTAAGACAGTCTATTAAAATATTTCTTCGTGGTATTCCGATTTTTTCGGCTTCACTTATGATCTTTTTGGCAATTTCAAATCTTTCTTCGGCCGTTTCAGGGATTCCGTTTTCATCGAGAGTTAAGCCTAGAACGCAAGCACCATATTTTTTCGCGATTGGTAAAATTTTCTCAAGACTTTCTGCTTTGCCATTCACGGAATTTAATAAAGGCTTTCCATTATAAACTCTTGCAGCAACTTCAAGCGCGCTATAGTCAGAGCTGTCAATCTGAATCGGAAGATTTACAATTCCTTGAATTTCCATTAAAGATTTTTTCAAAACTTTTGGTTCGTCAATGTCGGGTAATCCTGCATTAAGATCAAGAACGTCCGCGCCCTGTTCAACCTGTTTCACAGCCTCTTTCAATAAATAATCGGTGTTGCCTTCACGAAGAGCTTTTTGCAATAATTTTTTTCCAGTTGGATTTAATCTTTCACCAATGACAACAAATTTTTCTCCGAACTTTACGAGCTTTGAAGCAGACGTTACAACGGTTTCATCTTTTACATTTCGTGATATAACATTCAAACCGCGCTGTAAAATTGCATTTTTCATTTTTAAAATGTGATCAGGAGTTGTACCACAGCAGCCGCCTAGAATACTAACGCCCATATCAGCGAATTTTACAGCAATTTCTGCGAACTCGTCCGGCGTAACATCATACTTTGAAACTCCATCTCGAATTACTGGCAAGCCTGCGTTGGGTTGTACCATAACTGGAATATGCGACAATGTACAAATTTTTTCTACGATTGGCAAGAGCTGACACGGCCCGAGGGAACAGTTTACGCCAAGAGCGTCAATGCCGAGCCCCTCTAAAGTTGCAGTCATGGCTTCGATAGACGTACCAAAAAAAGTTCGGCCAGATTCTTCAAAACTCATTGTAGCAAAAACAGGAAGATTTGAATTTTCTTTAGCCGCTAGCACAGCTGCTTTTAGTTCATATAGATCCGTGAAAGTTTCCAACAATATTGCATCACAAAAATTTTTGCCTGCGTTGATCATCTCTGCGACAGCTTTGTAGATTTCATCAAATGTTGCGTCCCCTGAAGGAGCCATTACGCGCCCCGTAGATCCAATATCCAAAACTGCGTATGAATCTTCGCCCGCAGCTTTTTTTGCAAGTTTTGCGCCTGCCTCTATGACTTCAGCAACGCTATAATCTGATTTTGCTAGCTTAAATTTGTTTGCTCCGAACGTGTTTGCAGTTATAAAATTTGCACCTGCGCTTTTATATTCGTTGTGTATGGACAAAATTAAATCAGGATTTGTTAAATTCAAAATTTCTGGGAGCTCACGCAGTTTCAAGCCGCGAGCCTGCAACATTGTGCCCATCGCACCATCAAAAAATAAAATTTTCTTTTTATCCAACATACAATTATTCTCCTAAAATTACAATTTGAAGTGAGCAACTGATTCTCTTAAATCGCCTGCAAGATGGTTCAAAATATGTGTATCATCGGCAACTTCTTTAACAGTATCAGCAATAGAATCAACTGACGCAGAAACTTTTGCGTTTGTCTCCGAAGTCTTTTCTGCAATGTCCGCAAGGCCGCCTATAGATTCCAACATTTGATTTTTGATACCACCAAGTTCATCAGTGATCTTTGATACTTCTGAAATTTCTGTGAGAGATTCGCGAATATCTGTATCAAGAACTTTGAATTTTTCATAAGTATCATTCAAAAGCTCTTTCTCCTCTTTGATGATGCTGTGTACGTTTCCAGCCTGTTCTACGCATTCACGTGAGAGAGATTCAATCTCACCAACTACATTTTTAATTTGGTCAGCTGCTTCGCGAGATTGTTCCGCGAGTTTTTTAATTTCAGCGGCAACTACACCAAAACCACGCCCGGCTTCTCCTGCTCGTGCCGCTTCGATACTAGCATTAAGCGAAAGCAAATTTGTTTGAGTCGCGATGTCGGTGATAATTTTTACCATGTCGTTAATTTGCAAGATAGATTGGTTAGTTGTTTGTATTTTTTCGGAGATCATGTCGATCGCTTTCGATGATTTCAACGAAGCTTCAGAGGCATTTTCTACGCACGTAAGAGCTTGAGAATTTGCCTCGCTCATAATCGTTGAATTTTTGGATAAATGACCAACGTTAGCAACAGCCTTTTCAACTATGCTGCCCATGTTTGCTACATTATCGTTAATACTTTGCACGGTCTCACTCATACTTAGCGTACTCTTTGCGAAAGATTGCATTGATTGTGCGATTTTTGAAGCTGTATCTGAAGAATTACTTGCTAAAACAGCAGTAGAATCAATAGTATCAGTGAGAGAAAAGATTTTTTCGATCGAGTCTCGAAGAACATCACCCAATTTTACAGCAGCGTTTAGAAGATGTTGTGTTTCACTTATCTTAGTATGTGTTTGAAGAGTAACGTGTAAATTGCCATCAGAAAGTTTGTCCATGTCTGATACGACTTCTTTAAGCGGAACTACAATATGTTTTGCAGCAATCAAAGCTACAATCGCGAAGAAAACTATCAATGCTGCACTAATTGAAATTATTGTAATATATAATCTACGTTCTGCTGCTTGAATCCGCGTGGCAGGCTTGCCTGAGAACGCCATACCAACAATTTTGGCGCCGCGTCTTATAGGCATGTAATAAACATGGTAATCAATGTTGTTGATTTTTACTTCTTTTGAATAATAATCGCTGCCACCTTTAACTACATTCCATACAGCTTCAGAGGCGGGAGTCCCCTCAATTCTTTTACCTGTCGAATCTGTTATCGTAGTCATGAATCTTATGTTTTCTTTAAAGATCGTAAGGTCCACACCTGTAATCTTCATAGAATCTATATAAGTTGTATCATAATCAAAGAATTCTTTGGAAGATGTGATAAGCTCATGTTCATAAAATTCCTTCAGCGCACGGGACGCTACGACAAGCTCTTCTTTTGTGTTTTCCTCAAGGTTATTTACTACAAGCCCGGAGGTAAATAGCCCTATGAACGATACAGCAATTAGAAGTGGGATAATTCCCAACATAAGGAGCACAGCTTTGATGCTAATTTGTTTTTTGCCTTCCATTTAAATTCATCACCATTACATTCTTTATAGGAGTCTTTTCAAATCCCGAAGTTTTTGGAGTGAGCAAATTTTATAATAAAAAAAATTTTTTTTCTACACTTTTTAAATTATTCAAGCTCATATTTAATTTGAATCTCTTTGATCTGACGCTCAAGAGTTTTAATCTTGGCTTTCGATTCAAAAATACGTTTCTGATTTTCTTTTGTTATTTCGTCGCCGTCGAGCTCCAGCGCTTGAATATAGTACTCCGTAGCTTCAATTTCATCACGCAGACTTTCTATACTGAGGTCGCGAATTTTTTTCAAATCTTTTTTGTTTTTGTTCTTTGCGCTGCTGCGAACCATGCCGCCTATCAGCCCCGCGATGCCAAGCCCAACCCCTGCAATCACCGGCAAATCTGCGAATCCTAAATCTGAAAATCCCGCGCCCTTTTCTTTGCTAAGATACTTTGTGAGTGCTTCGACTGGAATTTTGTAACCGTCGCGATCGCTTGCGCCCTTCAAAGCGTCAAGTTGTCCCTCGCGAATTTTTTTTCTAACTGTGTACTCTGTCAAACCTAAAATTTTTGAAACGTCGGCTACGGTGTAGTATTTGTCGCTCATTGCACACCTCCTTAAAATTTTTTCTGTTGCTTTTTCTGTTAATTAATTAATTGACATTCTTTTTTATAAATTATATAATGCTTCGCATAAAATTTCCAAATGGAGCTTGGCTATGTACGATTATACAGAAATTTTAGAGGAGTTGTCGTCAGGTTCTGAAATCGCCGATGAGTTGCG
>CAJORD010000203.1 GCA_905236605.1 uncultured Synergistales bacterium
ACAATGGGCGGCAAAGAGCCTGCTTACACTTACACGCACTTGGCCTTAGAGCGCGGAATTTCAGTTTGCACTTCAAACAAAGAACTTGTTGACGCTCACGGGGTCGAATTGAGCGCGATCGCTCGCGAACATAATTGCAGCTATCTGTTTGAAGCAAGCGTTGGCGGAGGCATTCCTTTAATCCGAACGATTAGAGAAGCTTGCGGCCATGAAAAAATTTCTAAAATCGCAGGAATCCTCAACGGCACTTGCAATTACATTTTAACGAACATGAAGGCCGGAAAAGAATTTGACGCGGCTCTCAAAGAAGCTCAAGAGAACGGTTACGCCGAACGAAATCCTGCGGCTGACATCGAAGGACACGACACAGCTAGAAAAATTGCGATTTTAGCCTCGTTAGTGTCAGGCAAGAAATTTTCTTATGAGCAAGTTGACTGCGAGGGCATTACGAACGTTACAGCCGAAGACTTCGCCGAAGCTGAAGCTAAAGGAATGTCGATTAAGCTGCTTGGAGTTTATGACGCAGAAAATAACAGCGTGCTCGTTGCTCCGCACTTAGTCCCGAAAGAGAGCGCGCTCTATAACGTCAACGGAGTCTTTAACGGCATCATGGTTCACGGAAACATGGTTGACGATTTAATGTTCTATGGACGTGGCGCAGGGAAGTGTCCGACAGCTAGCGCGGTTGTGTCTGACGTTATCGAATGCGTTAAGAACATCGGACGAAATATTAACAACGACTTCGCAGACCTTGAACCCGCGAACGTAGGCAGAGCTCCAGAGAAACCGCAAGGGCAAAAGTTCAGGACGTTATAAAAAATGATTAAAGTTGTAAAATTCGGCGGAAGCTCTTTAGCGGACGCAAAACAATTTCAAAAAGTCGGCGAGATAATTCACAGTGATGATTCAAGAGTTTATGTCGTTCCGTCAGCGCCTGGCAAACGTTACGACGCTGATATAAAAGTTACAGATCTCTTGTATGAATGCTACGAGCTGGCTTCGACGGGGAAAAATTTTTATGAGCCGTTTTTGGCCGTCAAGGACAGATATAACGAAATTATTCAAGGCTTGGGATTAAATCTTTCATTAAAGGACGCATTCGACGAAATTGAAAATAAATTATTGAGCGCGCCCGAAAAAGATTACACTGCTTCACGCGGCGAATATCTCAATGGCTTAGTAATGACGAATTATCTCGGCTATGATTTTGTTGACGCAGCGGACGTGATTTTCTTTGACGAGATTGGAAATTTCGATGCTGAAAAAACCAATTCGATTTTATCCGCAGAACTCGAAAAACATGAACACGCTGTCGTGCCGGGCTTCTATGGAACAGACATCGAAGGCAAAATTAAAACTTTCTCGCGCGGCGGTTCGGACATCACAGGCTCAATCGTTGCTGCGGCGTGTCGTGCAGTCGTTTACGAAAACTGGACGGACGTTTCAGGCTTGCTTATGGCTGACCCTCATATCGTTTCAAGCCCGGCCGTCATGAAAAACATAACTTACAAAGAACTTCGCGAACTCTCTTACATGGGCGCAAGCGTAATGCACGAAGATGCAATTTTCCCGGTTAAGAAAGTCGGAATCCCGATTAACATTCGCAACACGAATAGGCCCGAAGACCCCGGCACTTGGATAGTCGAGAACACCGCGCGGCGTTCAAAATATACAATCACAGGTATAGCAGGGCGAAAAAATTTTTGTTCAATCGTCATTGCGAAGGACTTAATGCACTCGCAACCGGATTTTTATAGAAAAGTCGTTCAGTGCTTTGAAGAAAAAAATATTCCACTTGAGCATTTATTATCCGGAATTGACACGATGACGGTGATAGTACACGAGAGCAGATTTATTGAACATGAGCAGGAAGTTTTAAGCAGAATTTCACAACTTGCTAAGCCTGAATCGCTCGAAGTAGAATCGGGAATTTCTTTAATTGCTGTCGTTGGTCGCAGCATGAAATCACAGGCAGGAACGGCCGCAAAAATTTTCAGCGCTCTTGCTGACGCTAGAATTAACGTGCGAATGATTGACCAAGGAGCTTCAGAATTAAATATTATCGTTGGAGTTTTGAACGAAGATTTTGAACGCGCTATTCGATCGATTTATCACATTTTCGTTGACGTTGAAAAATAGCTGTTGTTTTGTTATAATACTCTAATTAATAAGCGAGGTCCTGCTTTAGTGGACGATTCAAAATTAGAGAGGTCCTGCTTTAGTGGACGATTCAAAATTTGGGTTGTTTGCTTCGGCATTCAGCCCTTTTAT
>CAJORD010000204.1 GCA_905236605.1 uncultured Synergistales bacterium
CGCGAGCGAAGGCTTTATCTTTCCATTTTTTCTTGACGGATTTTAATTCCAAGTCTGCGAGCGATTTCGACGGACGCACAAGGCCAGCTGTGATTACGAGTCCGGTTAGTTCGTCAATCGTGAACAAAGTTTTTTCGAGATTATTTGAAGGCTCAACGTCTGTGCAAATTCCGAAGCCGTGAGATTGAACGGCGTGAATAATATCTTCATCGACGCCAGCTTCACGTAACAAGTCCGGAGCAACGTGGCAATGACGCTCGGGAGTGTCTGTAGTCATTTCCCAATCTATATCGTGAAGAAGGCCAACAACTCCCCACAAGTCCGGATCTTCGTGATAGAGCTCTGCGAAGTGTCTCATAGTGCTTTCGACGGCGATAGCATGATGAATGTGTGATTCGTCTTTGTTATATTTTTTTACGAGGCCGAGCGCCTCTTCTCGTTTCGGTATCAAAATTTTCCCTCCTGAGTTTTCTTATTTAAGTTAGCTATTTTGCTGTTATAATAACATAAATGATTTTTAGAAATAAAAATGTGTTTTGGTCACTACTTTGGTCACTACAAAAATCTTAAAATTTTCTTTTCATCATCGAAACTCACAAATATGATTTTCAAAATAGAATCGCAATAAAAAAACAGCCACGTTAAAAAAGTGAATCACGAAGTGGCGAGGGGTACAATTTAAAGTGTTTTGACTATAAGATTATAATTTCAAAAACTTTATACGGAGAAAAATTTTAATGAACGAAAACATAATCATTATAAATTGCGGCTCACAGTTTACGCAGTTGATCGCACGAAGATTACGAGAAATGAAAATTCACAGCGTGATTTTAAATTGGGACGTGTCAGCCGAAATTTTAGAATCGTATTCGCCGAAAGGCATAATAATTTCCGGCGGCCCGGACAGCGTCAACGAACCTGACGCGATAACAGTCGATAAAAAAATTTTTGACTTCGGTTGCCCAGTGCTTGGAATTTGTTACGGAATGCAATTAATGGCGAAGACTTCCGGCGGCGTTGTGAGTTCCGGAACTTCATCAGAGTACGGCGTAACCTCAATCAAACGAAACGAAAACAGCTCCGCGCTCTTGAAAAATCTTCCAAGCGAGATTAACGCGCTTATGAGCCACGGCGATCATGTTTCAAAATTGCCTGAGGGGTTCGCGGCGACGTCAACAACATCGGGCGGCGTGATTTCATCATTCGAGAACGCGAACAAAAAATTTTTCGGCCTTCAATTTCACCCGGAAGTCGTTCACACTGAACACGGCGAAGAGATTTTAAGAAATTTTGTTTTTGATATTTGCGGCTGCGTTGGCGATTGGGATTTGTCAAACTGGGGCGAAACTACGATAGCGGACATTAAAAACAAAGTCGGCGATAAAAAAGTCGTCTGCGGATTATCCGGCGGCGTTGACTCTAGCGTCGCGGCTGTTCTCGTTAATCGCGCTATCGGTGAAAATCTTCAGTGCGTGTTTGTAAATCATGGCTTAATGAGACTGAATGAGCCTGAACAAGTAATGGCGCAATATAAAGCTCTTGGCCTAAATGTCATTTACGTTGATGCTTCAGAAAAATTTTTGAGCGAACTCGCCGGCGTTACAGACCCGGAACAAAAAAGAAAAATCATCGGACGTTTATTTATTGAAGTCTTTGAAGCCGAAGCTAAAAAAATTAAAAATGCCGAATGGCTCTTGCAAGGGACAATTTATCCCGACGTCATAGAAAGCGGAAGCAAAAAGGGCGCAGCGTTAATAAAATCTCATCACAACGTCGGCGGCCTTCCTGAAAAAATGAACTTGAAACTGCTCGAACCGTTGCGCGATTTATTCAAAGATGAAGTTCGTGAGCTTGGAAAGATTATCGAAATGCCTGAAGAAATTATTTCGCGCCAACCGTTTCCCGGTCCGGGCCTCGCTGTGCGTTGCTTAGGAGAGATAACGAAGGCGCGACTTGACGTTTTGCGCGAAGCGGACGCTATCTTCAGAGAAGAACTGAAAGCGGCCGGGCTTTATAAAAATATTTGGCAAGCGTTCTGCGTTTTGTTGCCGGTGAAGTCGGTCGGCGTCATGGGCGACAGTCGAACTTATAACGAAGTCATAGTTTTGCGGGCGATTAATTCACAAGACGCAATGACGGCGGAATGGTCAAGGATTGATTTTGATGTTCTCGATAAGATTTCAAAACGAATTTGCAACGAAGTGAAGGGGATTAATCGTGTCGTCATGGACGTAACCTCAAAGCCGCCTGCAACGATCGAATGGGAGTAAAAAATGAAAAAAGCCGCGCGAGAAAGCACGGCTTAAATTTTTATTTTATTTTCTCTTGAGGAACAAACCCAAGCAAATTAACATTGCCATTTCCAGATAAGACGCTACGTTGCAGCCACTTCCACTTGAACCAAGAATGTTGTTAGTAGTATCTTGATTTTCGTTGTTGGTCGTGTCATCTGTTTTTTGATCTGTCGTGTCTGATGAGCCGCCGTAAGGGTTGCTTGCGTTATAAGTTGTGCTTCCGACTGTCAAAGAGTAATCGCCGTAATTAATATTGCTGCTGTTCGCGGCTGTCAAGCTCGTTATATAAGAATTGCCCGTGAGCGTGAGCGTGGAGCCTTCTTCGACTGTAACATTGACATTGCCCGCCGCTGCACTGACGTTAGCAGAACCACTTGATGCCGAGTCGGGATTAATCGCGCCCGTGAAGCTCGAAGAATCTTTCAGCGTCATTGTGAGTGAAGAATCGCTAGCAACGATTATATTTCCGGAGATAGTCTGGCCGCTCGCGTTTAGCGTTACTGTTCCGCCATTTGAGCCCCAATTTTGTCCTTCGGCTCTCAAGAAATTTCCTGTTGAATCGTTGTTCGTGATCGTTACGCCCGTGAGTGAAATTGTGCAAGTCGTATTAGTTACGCAGAAAATATCGCCTTGCGCGTTCGTTATACTTCCGCCTGTCATTGTGAACGCCGAACTACCTTCTGACGCGTCGCCCGAGCCTGATTGATAAATCAAAACTGCTTGATACGTTGAGTCTTGTCCGTTCTTGTTCGTGTGATTGGCATTCACGGCCGTGTTCTTGAGCGTTACAGAATTTCCGCCTTCGATAACAACGCCTTGCGAAATTCCTGAATTCAATGTCGCGTCAGAGACCGTTATAGCAGCCGTCGAATAAACCGCAGGGGATCCCGAACCGTTGGCCGTGTATGTTCCGCCTGTTGCTGTTATAGTTCCGCCGCCTTTGTCCGAACGAATCGCAGCCGATGAACCTGCCGCCGTTGTTATGGTCAGATCGTTAGCTGTGATTGTTCCGCCGTTAGTTACCATGATACCGCCGGAATTTTTCTTTGACGTTGTGATTTTTGAATCAGAAATGTTAATCGTGCCGCCGTAAGCAAACACCGCGCTCCCGTATGTAGCGTCGCTTGTGATGTCGGCGCTTGAAATTGTGAGCGTGCCGTCGCTTGCGAGGATAGCCGCGTTTCGTCCGTACCAGTCATAATATTCACTGCCGTTTGAGTCGACGCCGTCGCCGGTTTTTGTTACGATAATGTCATCGTATGAATCAGTTCCGCTTGAAATCGCGATAGCATGTTCTTCGGCTGTCGTTGCACTCTTTGTCGTTGTGGCAAACGCAGCAGAAGAGATTAAAATTATAGAAAGAATTACAATAAAAATTTTTCGCATTAAAAAAACTTCCTTTCATAAATTTCTTTACGTAAAAGCTGCAGTTTTTACCTATACAAGATTATCGACAATATTTTTGAAAAATAAAAAATCAGCCGCGATATTCTCACGACTGACTAATGTTCAGACTGTAATTAAAAAATTCTTAACGTGATAACAACGTGAGCATGACGCCCGCAGCAACTGCTGTTCCGATAACGCCGGCAACGTTCGGGCCCATAGCGTGCATTAATAAGAAGTGGCCCGGATATTCTTTCTGGACGCAACGCTGAACGACACGCGCCGCCATAGGCACCGCTGAAACTCCTGCCGCGCCGATCATCGGGTTAATCTTGCCGCCGGATAAAACTTTCATAATCTGACCAAAGACAAGTCCGCCGAACGTAGAGAACGCGAACGCTACAAGGCCAAGGCAAATAATCGCAAGCGTTCCGGCCGTCAGGAATTTATCCGCAGCCATCGTCGAACCGACTGAAAGAGCTAAGAAAATCGTAACGATATTCATTAATTCATTCTGGGCAGTGTTGCTAAGTCTGTCTGTAACGCCGCACTCCCTTAAAAGATTTCCGAACATCAAAGTTCCGACAAGTGGCACGCACGCCGGAAGTATTAATCCTGAAACGACAGTGCAGATAATCGGGAACAAAATTTTCTCGCGTTTGCTGACCGGGCGAAGCTGTCCCATTACGATGCCGCGGTCTTTCTTTGAAGTCATGAGATAAATAACGGGCGGCTGGATCATAGGCACGAGCGACATATAGCTATAAGCAGCAACGGCGACCGCTCCTAAAATTTGCGTCTGTCCAAGCATGACCGTTAAATAAATACTCGTCGGGCCGTCCGCTCCTCCGATAATCGCGATACTAGCAGCTTCTTTAATGTTGAATGACACAAGGCCATTCGTTAAAGCGCCGAGCCAGTTCGCACCGATGAAGGCCACGAACACGCCGAACTGTGCCGCCGCACCAAGAAGGAACGTAATCGGATTTGCGATTAACGGGGCAAAGTCTGTCATTGCGCCGATACCAAGGAAAATTAATATCGGGTAAATCTCAAACTCTGCGCCGTAATAAAGCGAACGCAAGAAGCCGATCGTGTGAGTTACTTCGTTATACTCGTTCCAAATTCCTGAAAGCGGCAAATTGACGAGCAAGCAGCCGAAAGCGATAGGCACAAGCAACAGCGGCTCAAAGCCTTTGCCGATCGCAAGATAAAGCAACACGAACGCCACGATAATCATGATTATGTTGCCTTGCGTGAGCGCCATAAAGCCTGACTGCATAAGCAGGTCTTTTAACGCCGCCAGATACATCTCAATACTCATATTAAGAATCAAATCCTTTCATGGAAATTTAATTAATAAGTAAGTTAATTTATATCACAGATTAAAGGACTTTGGCAAACGTTTATACTTAGTATGAAATTTTAATGATAGAGATGAAAAGAAAAAATTTTTCGTGAAAAATTCATTTAGAAAAAAATCAGTATATATTTTCATTGTTAAATCCGTCAATCTGCTATAAAATCTTAAGCGTCAATTCGAGGAGGCTATAAAATTAAATATGGACGATTGTATTTTCTGCAAGATAGCTAACGGCGAAATTCCTACGGATTTTATCTATAGTGATGAAAACGTCGTAGCTTTCAAGGATTTAAACCCTCAAGCACCTGTTCATGTGCTAGTTATCCCAAAGAAGCATTATAAATCGGGGATATTTGTCGATGACCCTGCCGTGTGGGGACAATTAATGGGAGCTGCTGTGAAAGTTGCCCGTGAGCTTGGCCTCGAACAAGACGGTTACAGAATGGTAATCAATACAGGCGAACAGGGCGGGCAGACAGTACCTCACCTCCATCTGCATTTGTTAGCAGGACGTA
>CAJORD010000205.1 GCA_905236605.1 uncultured Synergistales bacterium
ACTCTTACAAAAATTTCACAGCGTTACGATGAAATAGTAAAAAATTTAGGTATTGATTTCAATGTAAAAGATGAAATTGAGGTAATTAAAGAAAATCTTTTAGCCGGAACGACGCCAGACTACACAGCAAGTAGAGGCGAATATATAAATTCCAAGATTATTGCAAAGTTTTTAAGCTGGCCGTTTGTTGATGCAGCGGAAATAATTTTCTTTAATGATAAAGGATTTTTGGATGAGGCAAAAACTTTTTCAACTGCATGCGAAAAGTTAAAATCTCTTGAACATGCTGTGATACCTGGATTTTATGGTGCAATGTTAGACGGAAAAGTCAAAACTTTTTCACGGGGCGGTTCTGATGTTACAGGTTCTATTATAGCGCGTTCTGTTTCGGCGGATCTTTATGAAAACTGGACAGATGTTTCAGGAATGTTAAGTGCTGATCCAAGAATAGTAAAAAATCCTAAAGTAATTGAGTATATAACTTATACAGAACTTAGAGAACTTAGCTATATGGGCGCAAGTGTATTGCATGAGGATGCAGTTTTTCCAGTAAGAAAAGCCGGAATACCAATTAATATTCGTAACACAAATAAGCCTGAGGAAAATGGTACATTAATTGCGGCCTCATTGCCTAAAAATATTGAAAAATGCGCAGTTACTGGGATTGCCGGACGTAAAGGTTTTAGTAGTATTCGAATTGAAAAATCAATGATGAACAGCGAAACAGGTTTCGGAGCAAAATTGTTGTATATTTTCGCTCGCAATGGTGTTCCGTTTGAACATTGTCCGACCGGTATTGATGCTATTTCTGTCGTAGTAAACAGCGAACTTTTTGACCAAAAAAGAGATGTTATATTGCGTGAAATTAAATCTGAACTTGACCCGGATTTTATAACAATAGAGAAGAATTTAGCTGCTATTGCAATAGTTGGTGAAGGTATGATCAGCGTTAAGGGTATGGCTGCACGAGTTTTTGACGCTTTAGCTAAGGCAGGCATCAATATTCGTATGATAGATCAAGGTTCTGACGAGCTTAATATAATTGTTGGTATTGATGAATCTGAATATGAAAAGGCTCTTAACGCACTATATTCTAAAATGATTGCATAATTATGAAAGATATTTCAATAGCTCCGTTTTTAATTGATTTTATTCGAACTGCTACCAACATGTATAATCATGGCTGGGATGAACGCAATGGCGGTAATATTTCATTGATGTTAGACAAAAATGAGATAGAAAGTTATCTTAATACTAAAGATATTTTACGAGAAATTCCAACAGGTTTTAGAATGCCGGAGCTCGATGACAGCTATTTTCTTGTAACAGGAACTGGTAAATACTTCAAAAATATACAATATGCTCCTGAAATAAATTTAGGTATTGTAAAGCTTATAGAATATGGGACAAAAGCTCAATTATTATGGGGTTTTAAGGACGGAGGTAATTTTACAAGCGAATTTCCTACCCATATTATGAGTCATGCTGCAAGACTAAAGATAAATTCTAAAAATAGAGTCATAATGCATTGTCACCCTACAAATTTAATAGCCATGACTCACATTCACACACTTGATGAAAAAGAATTTACTCGTACTCTTTGGAAAATGAATACAGAATGTTTAGTTGTTTTCCCTGACGGCGTGAATGTTTTACCATGGATGCTATGCGGTACGAATGAAATTGGTGAGGCTACAGCTGAAAAAATTAAAACATCACGTTTAGTTGTATGGGCACAACACGGCCTATATGGAGCAGGAGCTGATTTAGACGAAGCTTACGGCCTTATTGAAACAGCAGAGAAGGCTGCGGAAATTTATATGAAAATAGCTCATCTTACAAGTATAAACACAATTTCAGATGAGCAACTGCATTTACTTGAAAAGAGATTTTGTGTAAAAGCCCGTGAAGGTTATTTGGATTAATGAAGTTAAATATGATGGATTATGATTTTATAATCTTTCATTGAAACTTAATACAAAAATTTTTAGAAAGGATATTTTACAATGGCAAATCGTATCGTACTAAACACAATTTCCTATCATGGAAAAGGCGCAATCGAAAATATCGCTCCAGAACTGAAAGCACGAGGTAAGAAAAAAGTTTTTGTTTGCACCGACGCAAGTTTAATCAAATTCGGAGTCGCTCAAAAAGTTACAGAACTTCTTGACAAAGCCGGACTTGCTTACGAAATCTACAGCGACATTAAACCAAATCCAACGATTGAAAATGTACAAAATGGCGTTGCAGCTTTCAAGAAAGCTCAGGCTGATTCGATAGTGGCTATTGGCGGAGGATCAGCAATGGACACAGCTAAGGCTGTCGGAATTATAATTAACAACCCTGAATTTGCTGATGTTCGTTCACTTGAGGGCGTTGCACCTACAAAGGCTCATGCTGTTTTCACAATAGCAGTTCCTACAACGGCTGGGACGGCTGCTGAAGTTACTATTAACTACGTTATCACAGATGTTGAGAAAAAACGTAAATTTGTATGCGTTGATACCAATGATATTCCGGAAATTGCAGTTGTTGACCCTGATATGATGTCATCAATGCCCAAAGGTCTTACAGCATCAACCGGCATGGACGCTTTAACTCACGCAATCGAAGGCTATATTACAAAAGGCGCATGTGCAATTAGCGATATGTTCCATCTTGAGGCAATAAGATTGATCTCTCACAGTTTGCGCGGAGCAGTCGCCGGAACACCTGAAGGCCGTGAAGGAATGGCTTTAGGTCAGTATATTGCAGGCATGGGATTTTCCAATGTAGGATTGGGAATTGTTCATAGTATGGCGCACGGACTTTCGGCTCTCTATGATACTCCACACGGCGTGGCATGCGCGATTATCCTGCCTTATGGACTTGAATACAATGCCCCAGTTGCTGGGAAAAGATACCGTGCAATCGGCAAAGCTATGGGTGTTGACGGTATCGACTACATGAATGACGATGAAGCAGCATCTGCAACGATCGACGCTGTGAAAAAGTTATCAGCTGATGTCGGTATTGCACCGGACTTAAAAGGTATTCTTAAAGAGGAAGATATTCAATTCCTTTCAGACAGTGCCTTTGCTGACGCTTGTTGTCCAGGTAATCCAAGAGATACAAATGTCGAAGAAATCAAAGCGTTGTATCGCAGCATGATGTAAAATTTTTTCTAACTCCTCTCACCTAACTCCTTGTTGCTGCCTTGATATTCGAGGCGATATTTATTCCATACAAAACCCGATACGCCTTCCACAAAAATTTTTCGTCCAAATTCTTTTCGCCAATCATCAATAAAATTTTGGTTTATATAATTAGCAATGTGAATATTAGCTTGGATTAAAAATATCTCTGAGTTATTAGCATTAGTGATTTTACGAATAAATCTCTTGATATTAATTGCAATATTTTCTTCCCGTTCTATAAATCCGTTATCACCGCATAAAGGACAATTTCTCATCAAAACGTTTTTCAGGTCAGGTCGTTCACGTTTACGAGTCAGTTCGACTAATCCAAGCTGTGTTATTGAAAAAACTCGTGCTTTCAAGCGGTCATGACTTAAAAATTTTTCAAAATTCTTTAGTAAAATTGCCTTATCTTCTCCAAAATCCATATCAATAAAATCTACAATTACAATCCCGCCTATTGAACGTAATCGTAGTTGCCTCGCTATTTCTTCAGCAGCCTCTAAATTAGTTTCCAATACAGTGTGGCGCATATCAGGAGCACTTGTAAATTTTCCAGTGTTTACATCAATTACAGTTAATGCCTCTGTTTGATCAAAAATGAGATAAGCACCGCTTTTAAGCCAAACTTTTCGTTCAATTGCTTTTTGAATTTCCTGTTCTATACCAAAATATTCAAAAATTGGTGTATTTTCATTGTAAAGTTTTATATCAGGGCTCTCAGTAAAAAATTTTTCGACAAAACTCTTTGCACGTTCAAATTCTTCAGCGTCGTCAATGATGATTTCGTCTATTTTATCAGCAACTTCATCTCGCAGTACCCGTCCCAATGTTCCTATATCGCGATACAAAAGACAAGGTGCTGGGTTTGATTGGTATTTTTTAGTTATTTCATGCCACAAATTTAGTAATGAATTAAAATCTTCGCGCAGAAATTTCTCACTGATCCCGTCAGCTGCAGTACGAATTATAACTCCAAAGCCTGAATTTTCTGCAACTAAATTACTCGCAAGTTGTTTTAATCTTTTTCGTTCATTAAATGAATCAATTCTACGAGAAACTCCGATTTCATCACTATTTGGCACAAGTACAATCCAACGTCCAGGTATTGAAATTTTTGAGCTTACTCGAGGAGCTTTATTTTTACGGGCATTTTTTGTAATTTGTACTATTAATTCATTACCGGGTTTTAGTTTAGATGTCAGCTCGTTTTCATTGAGATATAAAAATGCGTTGTGAGGTTCGATTTTATTTTGTTTTTTTGTTGAAATTGACACGAAAATCGCATTGATTGCAGGCACTAATGTCTCTACACGAGCCTTAAAAATATCCCCTTGTGTTCGCGATGTCTCAAAGTTGTATTCGATAAAAATTTCGGATAACTTACCATTCTCAAGTATTGCAACACGCGATTGTTCTCGTTCTTGTAGATCTGCTATAATCTTTATATTATTCATGATATATTCACCGTGCACAATTTTTCATCATAATGACCGACAGCAACTCTAACTATATTTATATCTTGCCAGCCTGAAATTAAATTTTCTTTTATCATTGGTCTTACAAAACTTCCGATTGGATTTTGAGCAGGGGCTTTAATAATGAAATTAAACCAGTTGTCATCAACTTTTGATTTTATGATAGCAGGACTGTTAAAATATTCTTGAATATCCAAATCTTTTTTTATTCTTACTAAATATTCTGCATATGTACAAAATTTTCCAAGTGAAGGAGCGTCTTCAGGTGTTTCAATAGCTCGAGATATACTAAAACCTTCAGGAATATTTTCATTCATTCGTTGTATTAAATTCTCACAGTCATCATCAAAAAACATTTCGACAATTTCAGCAAGGGCAACAACTCCTGCGGGAAGCTCAGGCGCAAAACTTATTTTTGCACGCGGTGAAAATCCCTGCGTCATTATCAGCTTTAATCCAGCTCTTGAAGCCGTACGCGAAAAAATCTGAGCCAAAGCAATGTGAGGCACAAAACATGCCCCACCGCGTTTGGAATATACTAATCTAATTCTCAATTTTATAAATTAATTGTTAATCGGATTAAATTCGGCGTTGAGCACGTTTCTAAATTCATCAAGTGTCATAGAACCTAAATCACCTTTTGAACGTTCACGAACTCCGACTTTGTTCTCTGCCTGTTCTTTGTCGCCTACAACGAGCATATATGGGACTTTTTGAACTTGAGCATCACGAATTTTGCGTCCTAATTTCTCGCTGCGGTTGTCAATTTCTGAGCGAAGTCCCCATTTCATGAAAGTATCTTTTAATTTCGTTGCATATTCAACATGAGAATCTGAAATTGGAATTATTTTCACTTGAACAGGAGCTAACCAGTAGGGAAAAGCTCCCGCGTAATGTTCAATTAAAATACCCATGAAACGTTCGATACTTCCAAATACAACTCTGTGAATTAAAACTGGAGTATGTTCTGCACCGTCTTCACCAATATAAGTAACATCAAAACGGCCAGGAAGCTGGAAATCAAGCTGAATAGTTCCGCATTGCCAAGTTCTACCGATACAATCTTCAAGATGAAAATCAATTTTAGGTCCATAAAATGCTCCGTCACCTGGATTAATAGTGTAAGGCGTTCCAGTGCTTTCAAGAGCATCTTTCAATGCACTTTCAGCGGCTTCCCATTGTTCATCAGTTCCCATCGAATCTTCTGGACGTGTCGAAAGCTCAACAGTATACTTAAAATTAAAAACTTGTGTATAAACATACTTATCAAGCTCCATTATAGCTGTAACTTCTTCTTTTATCTTTGAAGGCTCTATATAAGTATGTGAATCGTCTTGCGTGAAACAACGAACTCTCATGAGACCGTGAAGAACACCGCTTTTTTCGTGTCTATGAACAAGTCCAAGTTCGGCTAATCTCATTGGTAAATCGCGGTAACTTCGTAGCTGAGTTTTGTAAACAAGAATACTTCCAGGACAATTCATAGGCTTGATCGCGTAAGGTTTATCATCAATTTCAGTTAAATACATGTTATCGCGGTAATGATCCCAATGTCCCGAACGAACCCATAAATTTTTATCCAAAATTTGCGGCGTTTTTATTTCTGTA
>CAJORD010000206.1 GCA_905236605.1 uncultured Synergistales bacterium
AAACCGCAAAAAAAATGATTGAGGACAGAATACAGCCTGTTGTCGCTCGTGTTGACGGTGTAGGACGAGTTGACGTCAGCGGCGGACGAGATAGAGAAATTCACATTAATCTTGACCCTGCGGCCTTGAGCGATTACGGAATAACTTATATGCAAGTCTGCAACGTCGTAGCGGCGAACAACCAAACGACACCTTCAGGCTACGTAACGCAACGTAAAGACGAAGTGTCTTTGAGACTAATGGGCGAGTTTAACGACGTCGAACAACTTGAAAATATTTTGATCCCAACTCCCACGGGCCAACCTGTAAGACTTTCAATGCTTGGCGAAGTTGTTGACGGTGAAGAAGATCAGCGAAGTATGGCGCGTGCTGATGGCAAGCCTGTTGTACAGTTGCGTATAAGCCCGCGCTCTAATGCCGACGTCGTTGAAGCAGGAAGATTAATCAAGCGTCTTATGACTCGAACGATGCGCGACTATCCTGATTTCACATATGAATATACTTACGATGACACAGGATTTGTAGAAAGCGCAGTTAAAAATATCATTCGCGACACGTTAATAGGAATTGCCCTCACGGCTCTTGTAATTTATTTATTCTTGGGACGTTTCGGCGCTACGTTTATAGTGGCTGTGTCAATGCCTGTTGCGTTTGCGGCTACGTTTGTTCCGTTGCAGATTCACGGCTATACTTTAAATCTAATGAGTACGCTCGGCCTTGCTCTTTCAATGGGAACGTTAGTTATGAACGCCATTTTGATAATTCAAAATATTTATCGTTTCCGCGATATGGGCTACGGAGCTTTCGAGGCCGCCGAAGAAGGCACGGTAGAAATTTCTATGTCCGTTCTTGCGGGCGTCTTGACGAACTTGGGAGTCTTTATGCCGGTCGCTTTAATGTCAACAATCGCGGGACAATTCCTGAAGCCTTACGCTGTTACGATAGTTTATGCTACGGCGTTCTCTCTTTGGGTTACGATGGCGGTTACTCCGTGCTTAGCCGCGCGAATGAAAAAAAAGCAAAATGATTCAGGCGAGCTGCCTTTAATTGGAAAGATTTTGACCGGGTGGTGGAATTGGATTTTTAACGGCTTCCGCGATATGTTCTATATAATCCTTCACGTAGCTATGAAATTCCCGTTCTTGACAATCGTGTTCACAATTCTTGCGACTTATGGCTCATTGAAGCTTGGCGGCTTTATCGGTACGCAGTTTACCCCGGCAACTGACGACGGAACAGTCAGAATAACATTGACGCTTGACAATAACTCCTCTATCCACAAGACTGCGGATTTAGTCTATCAAGTTGAAGATTATATAAACAAGTTGCCCGACAAAAAATATATTAATCACGTTGTCTCGACAGTCGCAAGCTCAATGCGAAGTCAATCAATCAGCGAAGCTCAAATCGCGCTATATCTTAACGATGACCCGGATAGACCTTCGACGCAGGACTTTGCCGACAAGATTCGCCCATGGCTTACACAATTACCCGGCGTTCAAGTCGCAATCGCTGCAACACGTTCGGGCTTCGGCAACGCTATCGAAATTCAAGTTAAGGGCGAAGACTTAGACGTTCTTTATAATTTCGCTGAAGAAATTCGCGCGCGTGGTCGTGATATTCCCGGCGTCCGAGATTTAACAACAGGAATGGAAATGGGAAAGCCTGAACTTCAAGTTAAGCCTATTCGTTGGCGACTTGCACCGCTCGGCCTTAATATTTCGGACTTAGCCAGTGTTGTCAGAGGCTACTTGATCGGACGCGACGCAGGAAAATTCCGTCAGGGCGGTTACGAATACGACATTAAAGCACGAATTAGCCGAGAGAAAGCCAGCGACATTTTCACAGCTCACGAACTTCCGATAATGACAAGCTACGGACTTGTCCCGCTTGATGAAATGGCTGACATCGCATGGAGCGACTCTCCCACGGAAATTCAAAGAGTCGAACGTCAGCGCGCAGTCGTCGTTACGGGCGACGTTCGTTATATAACATCAGGCGAAGGCAACGCTCGAATGAGAGAATTAATAAATTCAATGGAAATTCCCGAGGGCGTTACGATTAATTTCGGTGGTGAACAAGAGGACATGGCCGAAAACTTCGCGGAATTAATTAGAACTCTCGTTATCGCTATCGTAGTTACGTATCTTGTAGTCGCTGCAATTTTGGAAAGTTGGATTTACAGCGCTGTAATTCTTGCTACGATCCCGATGGCTGCGATCGGGGTTGTGCCGGCAATGTTAATTTCTGACGTTAATATTTCGATTTTCGCTTTAATCGGCATGATTATGTTAGTCGGAATGGTCGTTAATAACGCGATTGTCGTTGTCGATTACGCGGAAGTCTTGAGGCTCAAAGGCACTCACCCTTATAAGGCCGTTGAAGAGGCTTGCCACGTTAGATTTAAGTCGCTTTTAATGGCTGTCGTTACGTCGGTAGTGTCATTACTTCCGTTACTTTCAACAGGACGCGGCTCTGAAATGAAACGTCCAATCGCA
>CAJORD010000207.1 GCA_905236605.1 uncultured Synergistales bacterium
GCCTACGGGTTTAACCTTCGTCTGTGTAGCGTCAAAAATTGAACCTGCTGTGCTGTCGATGATGTCGGACGAAACGATCTGATCGGTGTTGTACTCGAATGACTCTGTCTCTTCTTTCTTCATCTGGGCGTTGACCTGCTCGACCGTTACAGCGCCGTTTACGACTGCGTCAAGAATCGTCGTTGAGCCTGTCGGTGTCGGGACTCTCTGTGCTGCTCCGTCGAGCTTGCCAGCTAATTCAGGAATGACAAGACCAATAGCCTTCGCTGCGCCTGTTGAGTTCGGGACGATGTTGCAAGCTGCTGCGCGTGCTCTGCGTAAGTCGCCTTTGCGGTGCGGGCCATCAAGAACCATCTGATCGCCTGTATAAGCGTGTACTGTGGTCATAAAGCCGGAAACTATAGGAGCGAGGTCATTAAGAGCCTTCGCCATAGGCGCTAAGCAGTTAGTTGTGCATGAAGCTGCTGAAATAATTGTGTCTTCGGGTTTAAGTGTCTTGTGGTTTACGTTGAAAACGATCGTCGGAAGGTCATTGCCTGCGGGAGCTGAAATTACGACCTTGCGCGCGCCGGCCTTAATGTGAGCTTCGGCCTTTGCCTTTGACGTGTAGAAGCCAGAGCACTCAAGAACTACATCAACCTTAAGCTCGCCCCAGGGAAGCTCTTCGGCTTTCGGCTTTGCATAAATCGTGATGACTTTGCCGTCTACTGTGATTGTGCCTTTCTCGTCGTCGAAGTCTACTGTTTTGTTATAACGTCCGTGTGTTGTGTCGTATTTAAGAAGGTGAGCAAGCATTTTCGGCGCGACAAGGTCATTAATTGCTACGACCTCATAACCCTCTGCGTCAAACATCTGACGGAATGCAAGGCGACCAATTCTTCCGAAACCATTAATGGCAACTCTTACAGCCATGATAAAAAATTCCTCCTAATTAAACTATTTTTGAAAACGTTTTAATTATACAACAAGAATTTTAATAATTAAAAAAGACCCGGATTTTTGTCCGAGTCTTAGGGGTTGGAGTTTTATGTGTGAAGTGGAAATTTGCTTTATTATTGCAATAAGCTGAGCACCGACTGCGGAAGCTGATTCGCCTGCGCAAGCATGGACGTACCGGACTGGTTGAGAATCTGGAGCTTGACAAATTCCATCATCGTCTGCGCCATGTCGGCGTCTCTGATTCTGGACTCCGCTGCGGTCAGGTTGGTCAATGTCGTTGTCAGGTTCTCGCTCGTGTATTCGAGAGCGTTCTGATACGCACCAATCTTCGCGCGCTGTGTTGAAACTTTGTTGATAGCAGCGTCAATCTGTCCGATTGATTTTGAAGCTGACTCGCGCGTAGCTACGTTGATGTTCGTAACGCCGAGTGCGCCTGCTGTCATGTTACCGATGTCGATTGCGATGTCTTCGCCTTCGTTGGCGCCAATCTGGAACACCGTCGAGCTGTCAACAATGTGAACGACTGCATCATATGCATCAGTGTCGGCTGTGAGCAAGAAATTCTCTTCGCCATCGCTCCATGTTGCTTTAATATTAGCAACAGGGCTAAATTCTATATCTACGTTCGGGTGAAGAACTCCGATTAATCTATTGTCGGAGACCTTGACGTTTGTCGCGCCATTTACAGGGATTCCTGTGTGAGCGTCATAAATCGAAGCCACAAAGGCAGTCGTTGAACTCTCTTGTACGACATTAAAAGCAAGCGAATTAATTAAATCTTCGTCGCCGCTGAACGTTAAATCGCCTGACGAACCAGGAAGCAGCGATCTGAAAATGAATGTGCCCGCAACCGTTTCAAGACCCTGCGAAGGCATATCGACGCCTTGAGTTTTTTCTACAAACGTGCAGAACTTGTTTGAATCTGTGCCCTCAGTCAGATATTTAGCTTGGCCGAGGCCATTTGCGATTGCGTCATTGAACTTAGCCTTTAACTCGTTAAGCGTATCGGTTCCATAAATCGTAATGCTCGTACTTTCGCCATCACCCTGAGTAATTGTAATTGTCTTTGGGGAATCGAGCATGAAGACTCCTGAAGAATTCCAGAACGTGTTCAAGTCGCGAAGCTTTGTGTCGCCAACTGCTGTTTTGCCGATATAAGCGGCTGTAAAGCTTGCAAGTTCATCAGTACCCGGCACTATAGCGTTGTCTCCGTCGAGCGTGAAATTTTCGTCAGTCGTTAAAATGACATCACCATTGTAAACCGTACCATTTTCTGAATTCAAATAGAAATTTCTGAAATGAAGCTGTTTATTCTGTGTGGCTTCTGTACTGATGTTGAAAATCATCGGCTGCCCCACAAGAGGCTTCAATGCACCTTCATCGTACTTGTCATTACTCGCTGAGTAGGTAAATTCGTCATTTGTTTCTGCCGTTTCTGAATCCTCGCTAGAATTGTACCAAGCATCTGGCCAATCGAGATCTTGATCACCAACAATTCTCACGCCCAAGTCAGGACTAACGTCATCGTCCCCCTGACCTCTTACGTTATAAACAAACTTGCTACCTGCCGAAAAGTTTGCAAACGCACCGCCAGTTAATTGTAATGTTAAAGCACCTTCAAAATCTTCATCCGATTCAGAAAGCCCAACAAGCTTGCCTAGCTGAATAGCATCGGCAATATTTCCCCCTGTAACCTTGAGGGTGATATTGTCCATTATCGCACTGTCAACCGAACCATCTGCTTTGAGAATGTTTGACTGCGCACTGAGAATTACAGTCCCTTCGTTTTCATCGCCACTCATAGAGGTTACTGTGAATAGAATATTGGCGTTATTGGGACTATTAGCATCTAAAGTGAAGTAGTCGGCTACATTTTCTGCCTTTAACTGAGCATCATCATTGGCAGAATCTTTAAATCCATAAGCACCTGTAATCTGCGAGTCGGTATCAGTATCTACAGCCTGTACCTTGTAATTCGCCGCAGGGAGACTGTCAACCTCAACTTTTGTCACACCTTTTTCCGTCAGCATCGAAGTGTTTGTGATTACGTTCGGGTGCTTAATTGTCATGACAGATGATTTCTGCACTTGGCCTGCGCCTGTCTGATTGGGATCAACGTTGACTTTGATCCTGTAGTTTCCTTCAAATGATTTTTTCTGACCGAACTGGTCAATCTCTCGAAGCGAACCATTTACATAGGCCTTCACGTTAAGATTGCTTGATGATGTGATACCTGCTGAACTCCCGTCAAGTAAACGTTTTTTGTTAAATTGAGTCGTCTTAGCTATCCTATCAATTTGATCAGCAAGCTGATTGATTTCGAGTTGAATGTAACTTCTGTCTTGTGAGGTGAGTGTGTCATTTGACGCTTGAACAGCTAACTCACGCATTCTCTGAAGCATTGAGTTCGTTTCACCAAGCGCGCCTTCAGCTGTCTGAAGCATTGATGTAGCATCTTGCGTATTTCTAACAGCTATTTCAAGTCCTGAAATCTGTGCACGCATTTTCTCACTTATGGCGAAACCTGCTGCGTCGTCTGCTGCTGAATTAATACGAAGCCCTGTTGAAAGCTTTTGAATCGTTTTTTCCATCGCGGAATTCGTTGAATTTAACGAATTATACGCGGTGAGTGCTGGTATATTATGATATATTCTCATTTCTATTTAGCCTCCTGCACGCCTCGACGGGGGGAAAACTTCCTGCCCGGCTTGGCGAAAAATCCTACTAATTTTTTAATCCAGATGTTCCCGGATAATATTTTTTGAAAACTAGTTAGTTTTTCGGCTAAATATTGAGGCTCTTTAATTCTAAAAATTTTTCGCTGATTTTTGTTTTTTTGTGTTTCGACCTTTCACGCTATTCATGTACACTATCCAGTGCCAAATAGCCCGCGCACGGTTGTCTCCGCACCAAAAATCTTAAAAAGACTTTTGAATCTCTGAACACTCTTTTGATGTCCTTACGAATTTTGAATTTTTCGTGTTACCTTGGCTTCGACCTTTCACGCTATCCATGTACACTATCCAGTGCCAGATAGCCCGCGCACGGTTGTCTCCGCCTCGAAAATTTTCGCCGTTCGCAAAAACTAAAAAAACTAAAAAAAAGTTTTGAAAATGATTCTTAAACTTTGAAATTTGATTTTGGAATTTATTTTGTGATGTCGGACTTCGTAAACTATCCAGTTTGAACCGCTGCCCGGCTTTTAATTTTTTTCGCCGTCTTTGAAGCATTTCGCAAAGAGTATAAATAGCCAATTCGATTTTGTCAAGGGCAATTTGAAAAAAAATTTTGGGAAAGAAAATTTTGTGAAAGTCTTTACATATTAAAAATGAAAGTATATAATTCTTTTAACAAAATAAAGAACTATTCTAAGAACCGAAACATTAGGATCATGCCTTAGAGTCCCCGATCTGCCGGGGATTTTTTTTATTTCGTTTTTTTAATTTTTTAGTCTGAGTTTGACAAGCTAGAAAAATTTGCTATACTTTTTCGCGTCTTGAAAATATTGAATGGATTTCAGGGCGGTTAGTTCAGAGGTAGAACGCTTCCTTGACACGGAAGAGGTCAGAAGTTCGATTCTTCTATCGCCCACCAAAAATTGAATTTCAAAATCCGTTTTGCATTTCGCCGAAGCAGAGCGGATTTTTTTTGTAACTTAAAATATATTTTTTTGCTGTGTGATTTGGTTATAGCGTTCTATGATTTTGTCGCAATAGTCGCCGCTTAACTCCATCATGAGGCACGTTCGGCCCGTCAATTCGCAAGCTAAAAGCGTCGTTCCTGAACCGCCGAAGCAGTCAAGAACAACGCCGTCATGCTCACAATAATCATCAATGATTCCCATGAATAATTCTACCGGTTTTTGAGTCGGATGGACACGAACGCGGCCGTTAAACAAATAGGACCCCGCGCGCACACAGCCGGACCATAAATGCGAATATTTCTTGACGCGCAAACCGAATGATTTCCACGCAAGCTCGCCATCCGAAAAATTGGATTCGCCGTTCATCTTATCCCAGAAAATCCAGCCGCCATTGACGGGCAAAAAGTCAGCGAAATACTGACCGCCAAAAATTATTTTTTTATCGCAAATATTTTTTGTGATTTCGTAATTTTTTCGCGCAGTTTCAGAGCTATCATCGCCAATTAACCTGGGATATTTTTTAGCACTAATGATTGGGTTATCTCTAAGTTTATGTTTTGTATTAGATGTACTTCCTCCACCTATTCTGCCGTCTGGGCTTTGAATTTTCATGCC
>CAJORD010000208.1 GCA_905236605.1 uncultured Synergistales bacterium
TAAAGGCTCAACGCATAAATCAAAGCGTCTTGGTCAGGGTATCGGAAGCGGAACGGGCAAGACTTCAGGAAAAGGCCACAAAGGCGATAAATCAAGAACCGGCGGCGGTGTAAAACCGGGTTTTGAAGGCGGCCAGATGCCTTTAACAAGAAGAACTCCTAAACGCGGATTTAATAATTACAGATTTGCAAAAGTCTTTCAGCCTGTAAATCTTGACGCGCTTGAAAAGAAATTTGAAGCAGGAGCAGAAATCGACGCGCAGGCACTCTATGACGCGAAAGTAATTCGCAAAAAGAATGTGCCCGTAAAAATTTTGGCTCGCGGAGAATTAACAAAAGCTCTTAAAATTAAAGCCGCCGCGTTCAGCGCAGAAGCAGCTAAGAAAATCGAGGCCGCTGGCGGTACTCATGAGGTAGTAGCCTAATGTTCGGGTCGTTGGGTGATATTTTCAGGCTCCCCGACCTGAAACGCAGAATTTTATTCACGATCGGGATATTATTCGTCTTCAGACTTGGCGCATATATCCCGAGTCCCGGTGTTGATAGAGCCGCTATGGCGAGTTTATTCAGCACCGGAGGCGGCGTTATGGACTTCCTGAATTTATTTTCGGGTGGTGCTTTGAGCCGTTTCGGAATATTCTCGCTGGGCGTTGCGCCTTACATTAACTCAAGCATCGTTATGCAGTTGTTAGTCGTAATTTTCCCGTATCTTGAGAAATTACAAAAAGACAGCGCAGACGGTCATAAGAAAATTACACAGTGGACTCGCTACGGTGCTGTAATCTTCGCTGTAGTTCAAGCTATCGGTATGACGGCATGGCTTAGAGGACTCGGCATAATGCAGGGAGGCTTCTTCGACTGGCTTTTAGTCATTGTTACGCTTGTAACAGGCTCTATAGCAGTCATGTGGCTCGGCGAAGAACTTACGGATCACGGAATCGGCAACGGAATTTCATTATTAATTTTTGCCGGTATCGTCGCAAGAATCCCTGAAGCGATTTTGCAAACCTGGAACATGGTTCGCTTAGGTTCGCTTAGCGTGATAGCGTTGTTGCTTGGCTTAGTCTTAATGGTTATCGTCGTAGCAGGCTGTATCATGTTACAGGAAGGTCAGCGACGTTTGCCCGTTCAATATGCAAAGCGCGTAGTCGGAAATAAAATTTACGGCGGTCAAAGCACTTTCATTCCGTTGAAGGTCAATCAGGCCGGAGTCATTCCGATAATTTTTGCATCGTCGTTATTAATTTTCCCTTACACGATCGCGAATTATTTCACGGACAGCACTGTCGGAAGATTTTTCAGCAATTTATTTGCGCCGAACAGCGTGTTTTATATCATTTGCGACGTTGCCTTGATTATTTTCTTCTCGTATTTCTACACAGCCGTAGTCTTCAATCCTACGGACATTGCCAACAACATGAAGAAATACGGCGGATTTATTTTAGGAATCAGACCCGGACAGCCGACTTCAGATTACATCACGCGAGTCATGGAACGAATCACGCTTGGCGGCGCGGTCTTCCTTGCGATTATCGCGTTGATTCCTAACGTAATGTCTTCGGTGTTGAACGTCAGAAGTTTCTATTTTGGCGGAACTGCTGTTCTTATCGTCGTAGGCGTTGCGATGGATACGATTAACCAGATTGAAGCCCAGCTCTTGATGCGTCATTACGACGGAATATTAAAGAAATCCGGCGGACGCTCACGCGGGCTTTTAAGAGGTTAAAATGAGATTAGTTTTACTTGGTGCGCCTGGTGCCGGCAAAGGTACTCAGGCCGCCTTAATTAAAGAGCGTCATGGTCTTGCTCACGTTTCGACGGGCGACATCTTCAGAGAAAATTTGAAAAACTCAACGCCGTTGGGATTCGAAGCGAAAAAATATATGGACGCGGGTCAGCTTGTTCCAGATGAAACCGTTATGAAGATGGTCGGCGAAAAATTAGCCGAGTTCGCGGCAGACGAAGGCTTTATGCTTGACGGATTCCCAAGAACTGTAGCGCAGGCCGAATTTCTCGAAGGCAAAACGAAACTTGACGGAGTTATTTTATTTAACGTCGATGACGAAGCTATCGTTAAACGACTTTCGAGCCGTGCCGTTTGCAAAGACTGCGGAAACGTTACAACGCGCCTTGAGCATGATAAATGCCCGTCTTGCGGCGGTGAGCTTTACACTCGCGAAGATGATAACGAGCAGACAGTCCGAAGCCGATTGAAAGTCTTTCACGAGCAGACAGAGCCGTTAGTCAAGTTTTATCGCGACAGAAATTTGTTGCTTGAAGTTGACGCGGGACAAAAGCCCGAAGAAGTTTTTGCGCGTGTTGTTGAGTTGTTAGACCATGATAAAAATTAAGAGCCCTGAAGAAATTGAATTAATGAAAATCGCCGGACGCGTTACCGCCGAAGTTCTTGATATAATGCGCGAGGCCGTTAAGCCCGGAGTGTCAACCGGTGAGCTTGACAGATTAGCCGAAGAGCATATTCGCAAGAACAACGGCATACCGGCATTTAAAAACTACAGGCCGATGTTATCAATGAAGCCTTTCCCTGGGACTATCTGTGCTTCCATCAATGAGGAAGTTGTTCACGGGATTCCGAGTTTCGATAGAATTTTGCAGGAAGGCGACATTATAAGCGTAGATGTAGGAGCGATTGTAAACGGTTATTGCGGCGACGCGGCTTGTACTTACGCAGTCGGAGCTATCAGCCCGGAGAAGCAAAAACTTCTTGAAGTTACGGAAGACTCTTTGAACAGAGCGATAGCGGCGGCACTCGCAGGCAACACACTCGGCGATATAGGGCACGCGGTTGAAAGTTACGTCAAGACCTTTAAATTCGGAGTTGTCAGAGATTACACGGGGCACGGCATCGGCAAGAAAATGCACGAAGCTCCGCAGATCCCAAATTATGGCAAAGCTGGGCAGGGTATGACGTTAAAAGCTGGCATGACTATAGCTATTGAGCCTATGATTATGTCCGGGCGCGAAGATGTGAAGGTCGGAGCTAACGGCTGGA
>CAJORD010000209.1 GCA_905236605.1 uncultured Synergistales bacterium
ATTTTTGTGGCTTATTTTATTGTGATTATCATAACAAATAACTAAGCAATAAAGCAAACAGCCCCGCGCTTAAAACACGAGGCTGAAAAAATTTTTTTTTAATTTTCGTGAGCTAGTTTTCTGCGGGCAGTGCTGCGGGTTCTTTGGCAATAACTTTTTTCCCGTCGCCGATATTAAACATTGATAACGAAACTCGAAGATCTTGAGCTAGCTGCGTCTGTTCGTCAGAGATCCGGGCCGCTCGTTCCGCAACGACTGCTGTAGCGTCCATTGAAGTTTTGATCCCTTCGAGGTGTTCAAGAATTTCTGTTGTAGCTTTCGTTACGCTGTCGATACCTGAAGCAATTTCTCTGCTTGAGGCTGCCTGCTCTTGAGCTACCCCCGCGATATTTTGGATTCTGTCATTCGCTTTGTCAATTTGACTCATAGCTTCAGCGAGAGAATCTTTAGCGCCGTTCGCTTTCTCTACCGTCTGAATTAACAGGCCCGCGGTTTCATCACTGGCTTCTTTAGTGTTTCGTGCTCCTTCTTGAAGAGCTTCGGTTAGTTCGCGAACACTTTCAGCGGCGCGCCCGGACTCTTCGGCGAGCTTCCTGACACTTTCAGCGACGACCGCAAAACCTCGTCCGGCTTCGCCCGCTCTAGCTGCTTCGATTGCTGCGTTAAGCGCTAATAAGTTCGTTTGGTCCGCGATTGAGGTAATGACGCTGATAGTTTCGCTGATTTTGTCAACGGAGTCAACGAGACTTTGTAATTTTTGTCCGCTATCGTCGGTCTTTGCTTGTAAGATACTCATATTCGAGATAGCTTCTTCGACGGTTTGGGCGGCTTTGTCCGCGACTTGCGTAACGTTCGCTATGAACTCCGCGCAATCTGTAGCAGCCTGTGCTGAAGTCAAAGACGCTGAAGACATTTCCTCGGTACCGGCATTGCTTTGTTCGAGCGATGAAGAATTTGATTCCATTAGCTTCACTGTATCAGCGACGGCCTTACGAACTTTGTTAGCTCCGTCGAGATTTGCGGCGGCGTCTTCTCTCATTGTCGAGGCTTTTTCGGTTGAAGAGTTCGCATTGTCGCGAATTTCGCCTATCGCCTTGCGAAGTGAAGCGAACATTTCTGAAAGAGCGTCCCCAAGGTCGCCAAGTTCATCATGTCCTTCATATTTAAAATGCGCACGTGTGATTGACATGTCGCCATCGCGGGCATTAGTAACTAGTTCGACGACGCGCGATAAAGGTTTGCGAATTGAGTTTGCGATTATGAAAGCTATTCCAAGTCCGACGACAATAGCTGCGGCCGCCAACGAGATTAATAATAAAACCGCGTTGCCGAGCGCTTCATAACCGGCTTGTGTGAGTTCGTTCAGACTGCTAAGGCCGGCTGCCATAATCCTATCTGCAAGCATAGCAAGTTCGGTCGTGTTATTTATGAGTGACTCGAAGAGCGGATCTGTTTCTTTATAAGCGACAAGGACCTCGTGAAAGCTAGTTTTGAAAATTGTGAAAGCGTTTCGACTGTTGATAAGTTTCTCGCGGACTTCCGGGACTGTCGTAGCGTCGGCGAATTTGTTGCAAGCGACTTCGAGTTCGTTTAGTTGAGCCATGACGCCGTTCAGAGTTTCGATATCGCGATATTGCATTCCTTGTTGATACTTCCAAGCGGCGATTAAAAGTCGCGTTAATAATTCTTCGTTTGACCTTATACTGTTGACTTTTCTGTTTAAGTCGGCAATGACAGAAGCTTGAGTGCCGCCCGGCTTGCCTAAAGATTGAACAGAATCTTTTATTCCGTCCGACGTCCTTTTATATTGAATGTCAGCTACGTCGATGAAAATATTTTGAATGGCGTTAATTTCTTCGTCGAGTTTTTTAACTGCGGCTTTCTTGTCGCGAATTAGAATATTGATTTTGTTTAAATTATTCATGCTGTTGCGCACCATGTTGTCCATATCGGCAACGGAACCCAACACCGCTGTAAGTCGTGGCTGTTCACCGTAGAGACGTTTAGCCGTGTCAATCTTAATTTGAATTTCCGCTATACTGCTTCGAAGTCCCTCAATATCTGCTTCACTCTCGGTGTAGCGTAAAGTCCAAATGCCTGAACGAATGTAGCCTGATGTCGTGTTCATGTCGTTCGATAGCCGAAGTGCACGAGTTATCTGTTGTAGAAAAGCAATATCTTTTTGAACAGCTGATATGCTAACCCAGCTGAAGAAGACGGCGATGCCAAATAGAAGTAAAACTAAGCCGAACCCGATTCCTAGTTTCGCGGTGATCTTCAAGTTCTTTAACATATTCATGATCTCCTCTGAAAGAATTTTCGCTCCTCGGTTGCGTTTTATACGGGAACTTTTTCATAATAGCAAAATAAAAGATACGACGCAAACAACCCCATGCCTTTAAGACATGGGGCTTGTGGTTTTGTTTTTAGAAGTTTTGAACGCGATTTTATGCTTCGGAAGTGATGCTAACTTTTTTGTGAGCTTTATCTTGGCTCATTTCTTTGACTTCGACGGTCAAAACGCCGTTTTTGAAGTTTGCCTTTGCGCTCTCAGGGTCAGCTTCGGCGGGGAACGAAATAACTCTTTCAACTTTGCCCCAGCTTCGTTCGGACCTGAAATAATTTTTGTCGTCGCCGCCCTCTTTAGTTTCGGATTTCTTTTCGGCCGAGAGCGTGAGCCTGTCAGCATAGACATGAAGATCGACATCTTCGGGTTTGATTCCGGGAAGTTCAGCTTCGACGAAAATTTTTCCGTCTTTGCGATATAAATCGACTTTGGCTCCGAAATTTGCAAATCCTTTTTCAAAAAACGGTTCTGTAATTCCCCAACCAAGTCTATCGAACATATCCATCGGGTCTTCCATCATCTTTCTCATAACCGGGTAAAACATATCTCTTGCCATTGTAAATCTTCTCCTTTTAATTTTATTTTTATTTTCTTGTTGCGCTTTTCTCTCACAACGGCGCAAATTATAAGTCTGACTTTTATAAATCAAAACGTCAAAATTAATTATTAACCATTCATAACTTTTACTGACTTTTATTAACAAAGACAAAAGAGCC
>CAJORD010000210.1 GCA_905236605.1 uncultured Synergistales bacterium
AGGTGTTTTTCAAATGGGGGCACGTAAACCCGAAGACACAAGGAGCTTCGCATTATGTGCGCACGGAGGAGCAGGCAAAACTTCTTTCGCCGAAGCTATGCTCTTCGACAACGGCAATATAACCCGCATGGGTTCTGTAGAAAATGGTAACACTGTCAGCGATTTCCAATCCGAAGAACAAAAACGAAATATTTCCATCAGCACTTCTTTAATGACGTTTGAACGCAAAGGCAAAACTTTTTACGTTCTTGACGCCCCCGGCTATGCTGACTTCACTGGCGAAATGAGCGCAGCTATCAGAGTTGCAGACACAGCCGTAATTTTAGTGAGTGCTGTCGGCGGTATCGAAGTTCAAACTAGCAGAGCTTGGGAATATGCGAGCCATCATAATGCGCCGGTCGCGTTTGTGATTTCAAAAATGGATCGTGAGAACGCCGACTTTGATAAAGTCCTCGAAGATATTAAATCGCAATTCTCTCAAAACGCTCTGCCCGTGTTCTTGCCAATCGGTTCAGCAGATAAATTTTCCGGCGTTACTGACGTTCTTAAAGGCGAAGACTCGGACGCTAAAGAAGCGTTAATCGAAGCCGCCGTCGAAATGGACGACGAATTAATGGAAAAGTATCTCGAAGGCGAAACAATCGCCGAAGCCGACATCGAACGGACTTTGAAAAAAGCCATCGCTGCAAAAAGAATTATGCCCGTGTTCGCGACTTCTTCGACAATGAACATCGGCGTTAATGAGTTCATGGACTTCGTGGCGGATTACTTCCCGTCGCCTGTCGACATCGGAGCCATTGAAGCCTTTGACGGTGATAATAAAGTCATGGTTGAGCCGAAACTTGACGCGCCGTTCTCGGCTTTGTGCTTCAAAGTCATGGCGGACGCGTTCGTAGGAAAACTTTCATTCATTCGCGTTTACTCTGGCAAACTTTCAAGCGAAGGCACGAATATTTACAACGTCAACAAGGGCGAAGAAGAAAGAATCAGCTCTTTCAAATTAATGACGGGCAAAGACGGCAAAGACGTTAAAGAAGTCATAGCGGGCGACATCGTAGCTATTCCGAAACTTCAAAGCGCTAAAGTCGGACACACGCTCGCGACTAAGGGCGGATTTTCGGCAAAGTTCCCGCATATCGAATTCCCGAAGCCTGTTTATAGTGTCGCCGTTATCGCTAAGACACGCGCCGACGAAGACAAATTAGGCAACGCGATTTCAAAAATCCTCGAAGAAGATCGCTCTTTGACGTTCGAGAAGAACGCAGAGACCCGCGACAATGTTCTTTCAGGCATGGGCGATATGCACATTGATATAGTTCTTGCGAAGATGAAAGAGCGTTACGGCGTTGACCTTGATACAAAAACTCCGCAGGTTCCGTACCGTGAAACTATTCGCAAAATGTCCGAAGCTCAAGGCAAACACAAAAAACAGTCCGGCGGTCATGGTCAGTATGGCGATGTTTATATTCGTTATAGACCGCTCGAACGTGGCGCGGGCTTTGAGTTTATAGACAGCGTTGTCGGCGGAGCAGTACCTCGAAACTTTATACCCGCGGTTGAAAAAGGACTTCGTGAATACATGGTCGCTGGCCCGTTAGCAGGCTTCCCGGTCGTTGACTTCAGCGCAGAACTTTACTACGGCTCTTATCACGACGTCGATAGCTCGGAAATGTCGTTCAAACTCGCGACAAGACTTTCATTCAAGAAAGGTATCATGGACGCGAACCCGGTTTTGTTGGAGCCGGTCATGGACGTAGAAGTTACAGTGCCGGAACGCTTCATGGGCGACGTCATGGGCGACTTTAACTCACGACGCGGCCGTATCATGGGAATGGAAGGCCACGGGAAATTGCAAGTCGTCAAAGCGCAGTGCCCGCTCGCGGAAATGTTCCGTTACGCGATAATCTTGCGTTCAATGACTTCAGGCGAAGGAACGTTCTCAATGGAATATTCGCACTACGAAGAAGTTCCGGGCGACATTGCAAAGAAAGTCATCGCGGCTCACAAAAAAGAAGACGAAGACGAAGAATAATTTTAATGAGGATTTTGGGAATGAGGGATTAAAAAAATTTCTCATTCCTTATTTTTGTGCTTAAAAAATGAAATGAAAAAATACTTTTTACTTGCTCTTTTAGCTCTTTTAGTTTTAATCGCGGTTGCTTATAAATTTCTAATGCCTGACGATAAATTACAGGTTTTTCGCGTAGGCGTTGAATGCGATCACGCGCCTTATAATTGGGAAGAAGATGCTCCAACTGAAAGTAATTTTCCGCTATCGAACAATGAGGGATTTTATGCCGAAGGCTATGACGTTCAAATGGCGGCTATGATTGCTGATCGTATCGGCGCAAAGATTATGTTCAAAAAAATTGCTTTTGAAAATTTAATCAAGGCTTTGACGCGACGCGAAATTGACGCAATTTTCTCCGGCATGGTTGACACTGACGAACGAAAAAAAGTTATAACGTTCTCAACACCATACGAGGTTAGCAAAGTTGAATACGCTGTACTCATAAATAGAAAAAGCAAATATGCAAACGCCGAATCAATCAAAGAACTTGAAGGCGCGAAAATGCTCGCTCAAACAGGCTCCCGCTTCGATGACGTTATTAAACAGATTCCTAACGTAAATCATTTACCCCCAATGATGACACAACAAGAAATAGTTGAAGAAGTTCGTAATTTCAAAGTAGATGGCACAGTCCTAAATTACGATACAGCCTTGTCATATGCAAAAACTTATAACAGAGAACTCAAAGTGCTAAGATTTTCGGAAGGAAACGGTTTTGACCTTGGCTTTACGGGTTTGTGTGCCGGAGTACGTAAGACTGATACGAAATTGCTACAGTCTATAAACGATGCCATAAATGAAATCCCAACGAGAGAGCGTCGGCGGATTATGGATCACGTCATTACGAGAGAATGGGAACGAACTTCACGTAAATCAAACGAGAAATAATAATTATGACGCAATCTGAAATTGACGCTAAGAGCCTCGAAAACGCAAAACAATTTTTCATAAGCGGCAATGTTAATCGCGTCGAAGTCGGAACGCTAAAGGGACTGCAAGCTATTCACAAAGCTCTTTTCGATGGACTTTATGACTTTGCCGGGCAAGTTCGCACACAGAACATCGCGAAGGGAAATTTTCGTTTTGCTAATTGCTTATATCTAAGAGAAGTCCTCGCGGCGATTGAAAAAATGCCGGAAGAATCTTTTGAAGACATAATCGCGAAGTATGTTGAAATGAATATAGCTCACCCGTTCATGGAAGGCAACGGCCGAAGCACTCGTATATGGCTCGACATGATTTTGAAAAAAAGACTTGGCAAGGTCGTCGAGTGGGCTAAGATAGACAAGACCGCATACTTGCAGGCAATGGAGCGCAGCCCCGTAAACGACCTTGAAATTCGTTTCTTGATAGAAAAAAATTTAACTGACAAAATCGAAGATAGAGAAATAATTTTCAAAGGTATCGAACAATCTTATTATTATGAGCAATGAAATAAAAAATAAGTAACCGCTAATAAATCTCCTGCTCCTCCGGGACTTATATATTCAGAAATTAAATCGCAGTCAAATTTATAAATCTCTTCAATCGTTATTTCATTTTTAATTAAGTCGGCGGCTCGTTGTCGAACTCGTTCGGCGGTTTCGATGTCGCGTCGCGAGATTATATTTGTGTCTTGAGCTTCCGCCATTATGTGAATTAATGTGAAGGCCAACGCGTCATTCAAATTCAGACCCTGCGACAAATAATTTTTCAAAGCCGGCAAAGAATTTTTAATCACAATCGGATAACCTGCTTCAGCTTCGCCGCGTATGCCCGTAATGCCGTGTTCAATATAAACGCGTTCGCCCTTCGTCAAAAATTTTTTATCTTTCTCACGAACTTTCGCAAAATCTTTTTCACAAAGGCCCGCGCAAATTTTCGCAGCCGTGTTTGCAATGTCTTCGGGCGTGAAAGAAATTTTTTTCCCCGCTAGATACCCTGCCGCCGCGCTCAAGAGTCCCAATGAAAAAATTTCTCCTTTGTGAGTGTTAATGGCGTCCGTAGCAGCAAACATTTTTTTTTCGGCTTCGATTCCGATTTTGCGAATTATGGGGAAGAGATTTTGAATTTCATCAGCATCATTAAAACTTTCTCCGGCTCGCGCAAACTTTTCAAACGAATCTCGCAAAGCCGCGGCGCTCTTTATAAAAGTAAAGAAGCCCATATCTCTATGAGCTCCTGAATTATTTCTATCGACAAGTCCCGGTTTGGGAGTTACTGACACTTCGATCAACATTGCTTCAAGTGCCAGTGTCCCAATTTTTTTAATCGCCCCAGTCGTCATCGTCATCATACATTTGGTTATCGTCGTCTTTGATACTAAGTTCGTGCCCCATAAGTTTGTTCCAAAGGATTTTCACGCGCCAAACGAGTTTATACGCCGCCGGTATAGATAACATTGCTAACATTCCTCCGGCGATTAAGCCCCCGATAGCAACGACAGCGATC
>CAJORD010000211.1 GCA_905236605.1 uncultured Synergistales bacterium
TGGGTTGCGTCGACTGACTACAGAAACGACGTAAAAATTTCTAAAGCGATATTAAAATCTTTGTCCGAGACTTACAGACGCATTCGCAACACCGCAAGATTTTTATTAGGAAATTTACACGACTTCAAGCCTGAAGAAAATTCTGTTGAATATAATAATTTGCTTTCCATGGATAAATGGATTCTTGACAGACTTCACAGAATAATCTCAAGAGTGTATGACGCTTTTGAAGAATATGAATTTCACGTGCCTGTGTCATTAATTCATTCGTTCTGTGTAAATGAGTTGAGCGCGTTTTATTTAGACATCAGCAAAGACAGATTATATGTTGAAAATAAAAATTCTCTCACTCGGCGAAGCGCGCAGACCGCAATGTGGGAAATTCTTTCATGTTTAACGAGAATGCTCGCGCCTGTTTTGAGTTTCACGGCTGAAGAAATTTGGCAGGAAATGCGCGGAATTGATGATAAATTGCCGGAAAGCGTATTTTTATCGGATTTCCCGAAGCAGGATAAATCAAAACTCAATGACGAATTAAATAATTTATGGGCCGAAGCTGAAGCCTTAAAGGGTGCGGTAAGCCGAATGCTTGAGACAATGAGAGCAGAAAAAACAATCGGCACTTCATTAGAGGCTGGCGTTCAGGTTAAAAAGTCAAAAGAGCTTGAGAAACTTGCAAACGCTTTCACTCTCGAAGAATTAGCGGATATTGTTATCGTGTCTAAGTTTGAATTTGTTGACGCTTTGACATTGCCGAAAGTATTTAACGACGCTGAAACCGGCTTTGAAATTGCGGGAGGTTTTGCCCCGGGCCAGAAATGTCCGCGCTGTTGGAAATATGACGAACACCCGAACGAAAACGGACTTTGTAAACGCTGTGCTTCTGTGATTGGCGATTACGAACGAGGAATTAGGAATGGAACTGCAAAATAATGGTAATTCCTCATTAACTAAAGAACTTTACGACAATTACACCGCAATATTAAAAGAAGAATTAGTCCCCGCTATGGGCTGCACCGAACCCATAGCGATAGCTTACGCTGCCGCAAAAGCCAGAGCCATTTTAGGCGAAATGCCTCAAAAAATGCACGTGTCTTGTTCCGGCAACATTATTAAAAACGTAAAGGGCGTAATCGTTCCTAATTCCGGAAATCAAAAAGGAATTGAAGCCGCCGCAATTTTAGGAGCTGTCGGAGGAGACGAGACAAAAGAACTTGAAGTTATCGCCGGAGCGACTGACGAAGCAAGAGCAAAAACAAAAAAATTAGTCAAAGAAAATTTTTGCGATGTCTCTTTAGCTGAAAACGTCCCGAATTTATTTATTGAAGTTGAAGCCGAAGCTGACGGTCATAAATCAACCGTTAGAATTGAAAATCATCACACCGACATAACTTTAATAAAACTCGACGAAAAAATTATTTTTGAAAACGCTTCCCATGAAGACAAAAAAATTTCTAAAACTTCAAACGCAAAAAGAAATTTAATGACGTTGCGCGGCATTCTCGAATATGCGAACGAATTAAATGTTGATGATGTTAAAGAAATTTTTGACCGTCAAATTCAGAGCAATTCTAAAATTTCTCAAGAAGGTTTAGACAACAAATGGGGCGCGAGGGTCGGCAAAACCGTTTTAGAAAATTGGGGCAGTGATGTTCGTTCGCGAGCTTGTGCAAGAGCCGCCGCAGGTTCTGACGCGCGAATGAGCGGTTGCCCTATGCCCGTGATTATTAATTCCGGGAGCGGCAATCAAGGCATCACTGTTACTTTGCCCGTGGTCGAGTATGCTAATGAATGGCACTTATCGCGCGAAAAATTATATCGAGCGTTGGCAGTCAGCAATCTCGTTTCGATTTATATCAAGCATTATATAGGCTCGTTGTCAGCATTCTGCGGAGCTGTCAGTGCTGCTAGTGGTGCAGGGGCCGCTATTACTTACATGGCCGGAGGCGATTATGAAAGCGTCGGCGCGACAATCACGAACACTCTTGCAAACGTCGGCGGCATAGTCTGCGACGGTGCTAAACCTAGCTGCGCGGCAAAAATCGCTTCGTCCGTTCACGCGGCGTTACTTGCTCACTACATGAGCATGAGCGACAAAGAATTTCGCGGCGGCGAAGGCTTCGTTGAAGACGACGTGGAGAAAACTATCAAGAACATGGGTTACATTGGCAAGATCGGCATGAAAGAGACGGACAAGGAAATTTTGAACGTCATGATTGATAAAATCGATGTCGATTCGTGCTTGTAATTTTTTATATCAAATTTTAGAGGTGAATTTTTATGAGTGAAAAAGGTTTTACAAGTTCGCTTCCGTTCAAATTAATCGTAGCGCTTGTGCTTGGTACTGTGGTCGGGCTTGCCTTGGCTTCAATGGAAGGCAATGCTATCTGCTCCGCATTACTGAACATAATCGTAACGGTGCGTTTCATCTCCGGGCAATTTATTAATTTCTGCGTGCCTCTGATTATAATCGGCTTCGTCGCGCCTTCGATTACACGACTTGGCAGCAATGCTTCAAGAATGTTAATCTTGGCTTTAATTCTTGCTTACGTGTCTTCAATCGGAGCGGCTTTCGCGGCAACTGCGGCGGGCTATTCGATATTGCCATTCATGCACATAGTTTCCGAAGTCGAAGGATTAAAAGAGCTTCCCGACGTTCTCTTCAAACTTTCAATCCCGCAGATTATGCCGGTAATGTCAGCGTTGTTCTTGTCCGTAACTGTCGGACTTGCAGCAGCGTGGAACAGAAGCAAATATTTTATAAACCTGCTCGAAGAATTTCAGAAAATCGTTTTGAGCATCGTTACAAGATTTTTAATTCCTGTTCTTCCTTTGTTAATCGGAACGACGTTCTGCGGACTTGCTTATGAAGGCTCAATCACGAAACA
>CAJORD010000212.1 GCA_905236605.1 uncultured Synergistales bacterium
ACCGTTCGCCGCGTCTCAGGAGGATGCCTATAACAAAAGAAGTTGAAGTTCTTGCTCCGCCGAGTGGTGGGTCTAAGCCTTCTGTTTCTTGGCTCTCTGTGTTATTGCCGCCGGGCATGATGATAACGGTTATGCTCTTGGTTGCAAGTTTTACGCGCAATGCCAGCACGCTATTCTATACTCTGCCGATGTCAAGTGTAACTATAATAATGGCTATCATTAATTATAAAAGTCAAAATAAAAAATGGCTTCAGACTCAAGAATTAATAGCGAAAAAATATCACGAACATCTTCATGAAAAAGAAACAGAAATAGCCGGAGCAGAAACTGAATATATGTCGCTCTTGTCATCGATAAGTCCGGGAATTTTAGAATGTGTGTCAATAGCTAAAAATATAAATAGAAGACTTTGGGAACGCGTCGTTACTGACTCAGATTTTCTTAATGTTCGTCTTGGGACGGGGCAGGTTATCTCGAACGTTAATATAAAAATTCCTAAGGAGCAGTTAGTTCTTGAAGAAAATCCGTTCTTGAAAGAAGCTGCGAAAGTCAAAGCTATGCACGAAATAATTAGCGGTATTCCTGTGTGTCATTCGTTTTTAGATTCGCCGATCACAGGGCTTGAAGGGACTCGCGAGAGCGTCAAAAAAATTGCTTGGAGTATAATAATCAACATTGCTATTCATCATTCTTATGAAGATGTAAAAATTGTTTGCATTTATCCTGAGAGTGAAAAAGACCAATGGGAATGGATTCGCTGGCTGCCTCACGTTTGGAACGATGAACGAACTAAACGCTTTATGTCATGTTCGTCGCGGCCAAGAACTCCTAAGCATGATAACACTGCTCGGGCAATGTTAAGAGAGCTTTCAGAAACTTTGAAACTTCGTCAGCGAGAGTCTTCAGGTGATAGACGTGATAACACTCCTGAAACGCCGTTTTATTTCTTAGTTTTTGCAGATAAAACTTTGGTCGATAGCAGCGGAGAACAATTTTTACCGGAGTCTTCAAAGTTAGGTTTTGCGGTTTTATATGCTTACGGCGATATTCGCATGTTGCCTAAAGAATGTAACGCTATTATTGACTGCGGAGACTGGCGGCAAGGTTTAAGGGGCTCTATTCAGATGACAGCTGATAACGAGTCCGGCAAAGTTTTTATTCCTGACGGCATTAATATAAATCTTAATATAGTAGATAAATTTGCTCGTTCGCTTGCTCCTATCCGTGTTCAAACGTCGGGCAATTCAGGCACGCTGCCTTCAAAGGCTCTATTATTCGACGGGCTTGGGGTCAGAAAAGTCGAAGAGCTTGAAGTCATGCAACGTTGGAACATGAGTCGGTCTTATTCAAGTCTTGCAGTTCCTATCGGATTAAAAGGCAATGGCGACAGTTTTTATTTTGATATTCATGAAAGTAAAATGGGGCCGCACGGAGTCGTAGCAGGGACATCCGGAAGCGGAAAAAGTGAAACTCTTACGGCGTGGCTTTTGTCGTTGGCTTTGCATTTTTCTCCGAGAGATTTGAATATATTATTGATAGAATTTAAGGGCAATGACCTTTCTAATATTTTAGCGTCGCTGCCTCATATCGCCGGAGTCGTCAATAACCTTCAAGGAGCTAACGTCATTGAACGAAGTTTAATTTCGCTTGCTGCTGAGAACACAAGACGTCAAGAAATTTTTGCGAGCTTGACTGATTTAGCTACGAAATCGCTCCCGGCTTATCAAGAATATCAAAAGAAAAATCCTGAACTTAATATTGAAGAGTTGCCGTTCTTAATCGTTGTTCTTGACGAGTTTGCAGAATTTAAGAAACAATTTCCGGAGCAGGTTGATAAATTTGTTCAGATTGCGAGAGTCGGACGCAGTACGGGTTTATATATGGTCTTGTCGACTCAGTCTCCGAGCGGTATTGTTCCTCCGCAAATAGAGTCGAACGTAAAATTTTCAATTTGTTTAAGAACTGCTAACACCGGCGAAAGTAAAGAGCTACTTGGAACAACGGACGCATTTTTTATTTCACGTCCCGGCCGTGCTTATGTAAAAGTTGGTGATTCTGTTTACGAGCAAACTCAAACATTTTTCAGCAAAGTTCCGTATAATCCCAACCGAAACGAAAAAGAAACAACTTCTGATATTAATCTTGTTGAAATTGACGGCGAACGAATCAATCCGCAAGTTTTTGATCGAACTATAAGGGATGGCGA
>CAJORD010000213.1 GCA_905236605.1 uncultured Synergistales bacterium
GAACATTGAGAACACAGCGCGCCACCCGTCAGCAATCGGAGTCGCTGTCAACGTAGGCTGCTGGAGCCATCGCAGAGGTCATATTATTTTTGACAAAGACCTCAATTATGAAATTCTTTCACATTCGGGGGTGACTTTATAATGGCAGTAGAATTTAAGGACGGCAAAAAAATCTTAGTAACACCGATCAGTGCCGAAGACCTCAAAGACATCAAAATCGGCGACATTATTTATCTGTCTGGAAGTTTGACAACATGTCGTGACGTTGCACACAGACGAGTAGTTGAAGAAGGGCGCGAAATTCCTGTTGACGTTCGCAACAACGCAATACTTCACGCCGGACCAATCATCAGACCGATTGACCCAGATAACGGCAAATTCGAGATGGTCTCCGTAGGCCCTACAACGTCAATGCGAATGGAAAAATTCGAGTATGACTTTGTGAAAATCACGGGCGTTCGCGTCATCGTCGGCAAAGGCGGCATGAAAGAGAACACTTCTAACGCCTGCAAAGACTTCGGCTGCATTCATTGCGTCATTCCTGCCGGTAATGCTGTCGTTGCTGCTGTTTGTGTTGAAGAAATCGTGAAGGCCGAGTGGCGCGACTTAGGAATGCCGGAAACTCTCTGGAATTGCCGCGTGAAAGAGTTCGGGCCGCTTATCGTTTCGATTGACGCTCATGGCCGCAACTACTTCGAAGAGAAGAAAATCGAATACAACAAGAAGAAAGACGAGCAAGTTGAAATTATCAGCAAGCAAGTGAGCTTCATAAAATAGAAATCTTCACTTACAACTACCACAAAAGAGCCGGGCTTTAAAAATAAAGTCCGGTTTTTTTATGCGTGTTATATACTTAAGACATTCAAATAAAAATTTTCAAGAAATTTTCACAAGGAGGAATCACGTAATGAAGAAACGCGTATTTCTAATCGTATCAGTGATCGCTATGGCGGTCATCATGTTCAACACTTCGCAGGCTAAAGACACTTCCATAACTGGCAAAGCCACAGCCGACGGATTCGGAGGAGCTGACGCTATCACCGTAACAGTTACTCTCGACGAAGGCAAAATTAAAGACGTCAAAGCCGAAGGCCCAAAAGAAACTGAAGGAATCGGTTCCGTAGCATTGCAGAAACTCCCGGCCGACATGATCGCGAAGAACGCCATTAATGTTGACGTCATGACCGGCGCGACAATTAGCTCAACAGGAATTTTGAAAGCAGCCGAGGCCGCGTTAATCGCAGCGGGTGTCAATCCCGACGACTTCAAAATTAAAGCCGCTGCCACGCAAGTCGCTGAAGAAAAAACTTTCGAAACTGACATAGCGATAATCGGTGCAGGCGGTGCAGGTATGGTTGCAGCAATCACAGCAGCCGACGCGGGCAAAAAAGTAATTTTAATTGAGAAGCAGGCAATGGTCGGAGGCAACTCCGTTCGTGCAACTGGCGGAATGAATGCAGCTCACACTCCCGCGCAAGACGTTAATAAATTTAACGAGGACGCAGGCGTCGAGAAAACTCTTAAAGCCGCAGAAAAATTTTCTGATAATAAATTCGTCGCAGAACTCGCCGCAAAAGTCAAAGAACAGTATGACGCGTGGAAAAATGAGCCTAAGGGATATTTTGATTCAGTCGAGCTTATGGAACTTGATACAGCTATCGGCGGACACGGAATTAATGACCCCGGCTTAGTTAAAGCTCTTTGCGAAGGCACAGCGGACGCTATCGAATGGCTTAAGACAATCAATATAGATTTAAGTTCTGTCGGTGCATTCGGCGGAGCGTCAGTCAAACGTATTCACAGACCTCTTAACGAAGAAAAGAAAGTTGTTTCTGTCGGTGCTTATATGATTCCGCGACTCGAAGCAGCTTGCAAGGCGCGCTCTAACATCACGATTATGACAGAGACAATGGCAAAATCGCTCTTGACGGACGAAGGCGGCAAAGTCTGCGGTGTCGTTGCTGACAGCAAAGGCAACAAAATTACAATTAATTCCAAGGCAGTTATTCTCGCAACTGGAGGCTTCGGCGCAAACTTGAAACTTGTTGCAATTCTCAATCCTGCGCTTGACGGTTTCATGACCACGAACGCACCCGGCGCAACCGGCGAAGGCATCGTAATGGCTCAAGAGCTTGGCGCGGGCGTCGTTGATATGGACCAAATTCAGATTCACCCGACTGTTCAGTTTGATACTTCGGCATTAATCACCGAAGGACTTCGCGGCGACGGAGCTATTCTCGTCAACACCGAAGGCAAAAGATTTATTGATGAAGTCCTTGCGCGCGACGTCGTTTCAAAAGCAGAAATCGATCAGCCGAACTCGTTCGCATGGCTCGTTGTTGACCAGAACATGGCCGACGCTTCAACAGTCATTAAAGGCTATATTTCAAAAGGCTATACTTTCAAAGGCGACACTTACGAAGATTTAGCGCGCGCTTTGAATCTTCCTGCGGAAGTCTTTGCTGAAACTATGAACAAGTGGAACGGCTATGTGAAAGACAAAAATGACCCTGACTTTGGCCGCACGAGTTTTGCGAATCCGTTAGATAAAGCTCCGTTCTATGCTATCAAAGTTACACCGGGCATTCATCACACGATGGGCGGTTTAAGAATTGATAACAAAGCTCACGTTCTTCGCGGCAACGGGAATGTAATTCCGGGATTATATGCTGCTGGTGAAGTTACAGGTGGCGTTCACGGAGGGAACAGACTCGGCGGAACTGCTGTAGCTGATTTTGTTGTTTATGGAAGAATTGCCGGTAAGAGTGCGGCAGAGCTTTAAAAGTTAGGAGTTAGGAGTTAGGAGTTAGGGATGAAAAAAATAAAACTTTGTTGTTGTTGAAAATTTTTTAATAATAAAGTTTTGTTTTTGGTAATGAGAAACAAAGAATTTTGCTCTCCTAATTCCTCATTCCTCACTCCTCACTCCTCACTAATTTAAGATTGCTTTTCGTGCTTCGTGAGCCTTTTCTAAAATTTCTTCTTTGTCGAGTGTAGGATAATCGCCATTTCTATAAAGCCATTTGCCGTTAATCATAGTTCCGGCGATGTCAGCAGAGCTTCCGGCATAGACTAAATATTGTGCTAAATTTTCTTCGTTCACGCCTATATAGTGGGGCTTATCGAGATTGATTAAAATTAAATCCGCTACCCAACCTTCGTTCAACATTCCTTTTTGAGCAAATCCGAAAGCCTTTGCGCCCTCGTAAGTTGCCATTCGCAGAGCTTCAACCGCTGAGACGCATAACGGATCTTTATTTACACCCTTATGAAGCAGTGCCGTTAATCTCATTTCTTCCCAAATATCAAGTCTGTTGTTGCTTGAAGCTCCATCTGTGCCGAGTGCTACATGAGTATCTTTTTCTAGCCATTTTGAAAGAGGCATTACACCGCTTGCTAATTTCAAATTGCTTGAAGGGTTATGGACGAGCGTAAAATTTTCAGGAAGATTTATTTCAGTGTCGAGCCACACCGCGTGAGCTAATGCAACATAAGGAACTGTCATAAGCCCGGACTCTTCTAAATATTTTTCATCGGACATGCCTAAATTATTTTTCTCGCCTTCAGTTTCCATAAAATGAAAATGAACACCCAGCCCGTGAGATTTTGCCGACTCACAAATTATTTTCATATAGTCAAGCGGCACTGTATACGGAGCATGAGGTCCAAGTTGCACGGTGATTAATCCTTCGCGTCCGTGATATTTTTCAGCAAGCTCTATATTATTTTGAAGAGATTTTTCGATTTTTCCCGGTTCGCCAGCCGTTATGCCTCGACAAATCGCCGCTCTCATTCCTGCACTCAAAACTGCTTCAGCCACGCGGTCCATTTCAAAATACATATCCGCAAAACAAGTCGTTCCAGTCGAAAGCATTTCAAGCATAGCACTTAACGTTCCCCAATAAATATATTCGGGTGTTAATTTTTCTTCGACGGGCCAGATTTTATTTTGCAGCCATTCCATTAACGGAGCTTCCTCACCCAAGCCGCGTAAAAGGGTCATCGCCGCGTGAGTGTGAGCGTTTACGAAGCCGGGAATTACAGCC
>CAJORD010000214.1 GCA_905236605.1 uncultured Synergistales bacterium
AGTCTCTTCCATTCGATTTTCAGAAGTTCTTCATCACTGCCGGAACGAATCATTATGTCCTTGAACTCTTCAGCGGCGGCGAACGCGGCATTATTAGGTTCTGGATAAATTCCGTTCGGGCCGTCGAATCTTTTTCGCATTTCGTAAACAGCCTGTTCGTATAAATCCTGCAACAAATCCAAAACTTCAACTTCATTGCGCGGAACTCCCTGCGAGATATTGGCATCGTCCAACGGGTCAAGACAATTAAGAGCTTCTCTAATTCTATGCTGGGCAAAGCTGCGGTAATTCAATCGCCAGCCGTTGAGAAGTTCAAGCCCATAAAAAATCGTCGGGACTCGGTCAGCATAATTATTTTCTTTTATGTAGTCGATGAGTTTTTCTAAAATTTTATGATCATCAACCTCGAATTTTCCAGCTAATCTCCCTGTGTGTGCAAGAATTTTGCCAAATTTATTTTTCATGTTTAGCATGACGTCGTTTAATATGTCGTCCATGTCTTCTTGCATTCGGGTACTGAGTTCCGTGCGAAGAATATGAAGGCATTCAGGATAAACTCGAATAGTGTCGCCGTACTCCATATATTTTTTTCTGATGCTTTGTTCGTCGAATGAAAAACTCTTGCCGCTCTCTGCTTCGTTGAAAATTTTTTCGATTCGTTCTTTCAATGGCAAACACGGCGTGCCTTTAGCGTCTCGTAATTCGGAGCCTTTGCCAACGCAGGATTGAATTTCAAATTTGAGTTCGCGCCACAGCTTTGCAAAAAGAGTGTCGAACATATCCTCGTTTTCATAAGAATCTCGGCCTTCGCGAGTCAAGTCTTCAAGCCGTGAGATATTTTCACGAATTTGAAGCACAGTGTCAGCTACTTCAGATTGTAGGCGTTTTGCATATTCTGCGTCGTTACGTTCGATGTTGTTCGCGAGGAAATCTAAAGCCTTGTCGATAAGCTCTGATGTAACTTCTCGGCTGTTTGTCGCGTCAGCTATGACGGTGTCGGAGACTTTAATTTGATGCGCCGCCATGGAGTCGCGAAGCATTTCGCATTGATTAAGATTGTCCGCGCCTCTTCGTGAGTCGTGATTGAAAACCCAGAACGCCCAACGCTCAATCGGCAATTTTTCGCCTAAGGCGCGTCTCGCTTGACTGTATAAATTAATTTCGTTGTCTTGCCAGCCTGCGCCTTTGTTCGATGGCATAGACAAAAAGAAAACTAAATCGACTTGATCGCTCAAAGCCCGGACTAGTTGTTCATCGTCGCCCTTGCGAGTATCGCCGAGTCCGGGCAAGTCGATTAATCTCAATTTGCCGACGTCAGAATTAGGGAAGCGGCAAAAAATTTCAACATTATCGACGGCCATATGCTTGAAGAAAACTCTTTCGCCTTTGAGATTGTCTTGAGCTACATATTCGCGGATTTCTTCACGTGAAATTTTAATTGGCGGTTTGCCTAAATAATCTTGATATTGTGGGAGATGTTCTTGAAGGTCTTTCAGGTGTTGAAGATGCAAATTCATTTGCGGTTCTGCTTCAGTTTTTTCGGGACTAGTTTTGAACGTTCCAGGCTCTGGCAGTCTTAAATTTTGAAATTCTTGAATGCTTGACGGCGTGAAGATTTCGGGCTTATATTTCTGTAAATCTCTGAAATAAGGCGCGACTTTATCATTAATAAATTGTCGTTCTGTCAAAAAATTGACTCGTGCGTAAGTCGGCATTGCGTCGGGATTATTAATTATGTCGCTTCGGACTCCTGTGCAAAATCCCCTGTCGCCATCTGGAATTTCTGTTACGCCCAGCCCCGTGATAGTTTGAAGAAGTCTGCTTTTGCCTTGACGCGCTCGGCCTATCACAGCGATGTTTAGCGTGTTGCGAGAAAATCTGTTTTGCATCAGCGCGAGATCACCAGCGAGAGTGCGGAGTCTGTTTAATGGTCGTGAACATGAATCTAAAATTTCAGACAAGCCCGCAAAATTTGAAGCTATATAATCATCATTGAGGATTGCTTGACACGTTGGTAGCAGGCGGTCAAAATTTGCAAAAATTTTTTCGATAGTATTGCGAGATTTTTGAATTTTGTCAGCTAATGGCTTTCTGCGTTGGATAATTGCGTTAATTTTTTCAGCCGTTCCATCGGCTAACACATCGCTACTTTTTAAGGAAGAGTTACTCGTTGTACATGAACGAGTTACCCCCCCCAAGTTATTTTTTGTAAATTCATGGAAAAAATTTTACCTCTTTCAAATGTTTTTCGCACATTGTAACATAAATCGCGCTATAATAATTTTTAACTCAACAACAGCGAATCACAAATTTAAGCTCACGGGAGGCTTTTAATTTCATGGAAAGCACAGAAAAGAAAATCAAGCGAATAGGCGTCTTGACCAGCGGAGGCGATGCTCCGGGAATGAACGCAATTATTCGTGCAGTCGCGAGAACAGCTCTGTTTTACGGGATTGAATGCATAGGGATCAGGCGCGGTTATGCGGGATTAATCAACAGCGATTTTGTAACGCTTCGTCCGGACATGGTGCGCCATATTCTTGGACACGGAGGCACGATTTTATACACAGCTCGCAGCGAAGAATTTATGACGGAGAAGGGGCGCGAAAAAGCTCTTGCTACGTGCAAAATGCTGGGACTTGACGGTATTGTAGCTGTAGGCGGCGATGGAACGTTCAAAGGCGCATTGGAACTCTCAAGGCTCGGCGTGCCGGTCATGGGAATCCCTGCGACGATTGATAATGACATCGGCTGCTCAAATTATACAATCGGCTTTGATTCTGCCTGCAACACTGCAATCGAATGTATAGACAAATTGCGCGATACAATGCAATCTCACGAGCGTTGCTCTGTCGTTGAAGTCATGGGACGCCACGCAGGCTTCTTGGCTCTTTATGTCGGAATCGCGGTTGGCGCTACGTCAGTTTTAATTCCTGAACACGAACTTGATTTTGAACATGACGTCGTTGAACGCATTCAGAACGCAAGACTAGCCGGCGCTACGCATTTCATGATAGTTGTAGCTGAAGGAGTTGGCAGCGCGTTTGACATTGCCGCAAAAATTAAAGAAGCCGTCGGAATTGACCCGCGTGTTACAGTTTTGGGACATATCCAGCGAGGCGGAGCACCGACAGGCCGCGACCGTGAGACAGCGACAAGAATGGGATATTACGCAGTCAGAGCATTTGCGGAAGGACGTTCAGGGAGTGTCATAGCGACGCGCGAAGGCGGGATTGTCGAAATTCCAATCGAAGAGGCCCTAGCGATGAAAAAACATCTTCAAATGGACAGATATGAAATTCTCGAAGCGATTGCCGCGTCAGGAACTTTGCACAAATAATCACAAGCCCGGCCCTAAAAAGCCGGGAATTTTTTTATGCTATACTTATTTCACCGCTTATCTTTATTTTTTAATTAGAGAGGAAGTATTGCGTATGAAAAAAATTTTTTCCGTTGCTGCCATTTTGTGCAGTATGCTTTGTACGTTTGCTTTTGCTGACGAGTTAAACGACACGCCCAAAATGAGAATCGAACACGACACTATGGGCGAAGTCAAAGTCCCAGCAGAAAAATATTGGGGCGCACAGACTCAGCGAAGCTACGAAAATTTTAACATTGGTCGAGGAATTGAGACGATGCCGCGAGAAATTACACAGGCTTTTGGAATTTTGAA
>CAJORD010000215.1 GCA_905236605.1 uncultured Synergistales bacterium
AGCATAGCCCGGGCAAATTTTGTTTTTATATACTTAAACATGGCTTCTGCTTCGTTTCGAGTGTCAAATTTGCCAATTCCAATGAACGATTGTGTATAGCCGACAAGCGGTGTACCGACAAGCGGTGTAGATAATACTTCTCCTATAGCTCCTGATCCGTTTGATTTTGGTAAAATAATTTTCCATTTATTAAGATTATCATGTTCGGACAGATATTTGATATTAACATATTTCTTGACACGTTTGTTATTAATCAATCCGATTATCGTAACGTCACCTTCGCAAGGCTCATCATGAAAAACTTCCGTAAGATTAAAAATTGAAGTTGTGAGTCGTTTTTCTCTGCCGGCACTTCCAATTTTCGTTTTCAAAACCGGGTAGTCAGCGTAGAGTTTATCTAAATTCCATTTATTTTGAGTTATGATTAAATTCTCAATCGATTGAAAGCTACTTATTTTTATGACTTTGTGAAGAAGCGAATTTAATTCAGGGAACGCCGAGAAAGTCCCAATCGCACCGAAGTATTTATCTTTATCTCTGTACGTTACGGCGACCCCGCCTTTGATGTCAGAGTTGCGAAAAATTTTTTTGCTATCCGGCTCATACATGAGAACTTTGAAGTGAGGATCATTGAGCATTTTCTCGTTCCATGCTTTTGGCGTTTTACCTGCGCCAAATAAAAATCGTGCTGGAGTTACAAATTCAACTTTATCGGCAATTTGAAAGGCTGCGTCCATAAAAAAATTATAGAGCGGAGCGTCCGATGTATCTTCAATTTCTTCATGATACGGCGGATTAGAAACGCAAAAATCAAATTTTATTTCTAGTTCTGACATCGTTGTAAATTCTCCTTCGATATTATTTTGCCAATCTCTAATTTTGAATTTGGGTTTTGAATCCTGAACTTCAAAGAGCGAAATTTGCGAATCGTCATGCGGTGTTTCGAGTCCGTTCATTTGCCAAAAGTTCCAAGCGATAGCGTCAACAATTTCTTTGAGGCAATCACGAAACTGAGAATCATGCGAAAAATCTTTCCATTCATAATCATGATATTCAATGAACGTCAGCAAGAGATTCAAACGCGCTATCATGAGGCTGTCAGCTTGAAGTTCGTAGCCATAAACGGATCGAAAGGCCTGAAGGGCGAATTTGAACCATTGATCGCGATAGGGGACATTTTCATTAATGACTCTTAATTTACGGTCAAGAATGCCGACGCGATTTTCGATTTCGATTTCTTGTCCTGTTTCAGCGTCGTAGCGTGAAATTATAAACGGAGCTTCGCCGCAAGCGATTTCGATACAACGTAAATTAATATAATCTTGCCATTTTAGATTTTTGTATTCGTCATCAAGAACGTCAATCATTTTTTTGCACAGGCAAACCGGAGAGAAGACTTCGGCAGTTTGTCTGGTGCGTAAAGATTGTATGTCCTGAGATTTTTGGCTACGTGGTTTTAGATTTTTAACTTCGTTTTCGGGCAGGAGATTTTTCCCGGTGGATTTATTTTTGAGGAGTTCAGAGAGATTTTTAATTACAAATTCATCATCTAATTTTAAGATGTCCATTTTCCATAGCTAGAATTATTTGAGAATTTGAAAAGTCTCACCGTCGATTTTAATATCAAAAAATTCTGGCTCTGTTGTTTCGATATCCTGCAAAGAAATTTCGGATTTTAGAATCGTTTCAAATTCGCCGTGAATGCTTCCTGAAAACTCCGGTGCTATTGAAGAATTAGACGAGTCGATTTTATAAATCGTTCCTGTGTTTGCTGTGAACAAAATCAAATTTCCTGTGCCATTGCGTTCAACGTCAAGGAACATGAAAGCAAGCTCGCTGGATTTCGTAATATTTTGAAAAGTCCCGGAGCTTCCGCCCCATTCGTCAACAAAATAATCTATATATTCGTCAGGTAATTTAGAATCGCCGGGCAAAATTTTAGCTTGTGAAATAATTTCACGTCTTATCGACTCGGGCGGGACATTATTAATTAAATACGCCGCGTATTCTGACGCATTGAACGCCATAGCCGACTCGACGCCCTTTCTAATCGGCGCAGAACCGTTCTTTGCAAGCTCGGCTAAAACTTTGTTCCCGTAGCGTCCTAAATGAAATCGCGTATAAATATAATCGAACTCATCGGGCGAAATCTCTCCAGACTGAAGACGCTGTGCCTGATTGAAAGCAGACAATCTATAAGGATCAAGAACGGGTGAATTCATAATAGTAACGATAGCCGCCATCGCAACAACGCAAACCATATTAACTTTTCCAATCGCGACCGGCCATTTACGAAGCAAAACCGCGCCCGCGTAACCAAGTCCCCAAATTCCTGTAACGACTACGAGAAACATAGCTTGTATACGGTCGGTTGAAAGTCCGTATTGTTGAATTCGCAGACCGACTGAATAAAAGCAAAGTACGGTGTAAAACGGCAAGCACAGAAGCGAAATTTGCGCGAGAAAATTCACGACGGGATTTTTGAAAGCTGGCTTGTTGCCGTCGAGCCAAGCAGCGTTAGCTAAAATTATTGTGCCGAACTGCAACAGAAGCATTAATGTACTTGCCTGCCCCGTGCTCCAGAGGGTTTTTAATCCAGAGTAAGGCAGGCACACAAGAAACATCATTGACAGCACCGAGAACAATGGCAGCAGCCACGCAAGCACGGATAATATCCATCGGCCAAGCGAATCGATGCCGGGGTGTTTAATCGCAACTGAAATCGAAATCGCGATTGTCAGACTTGAAAGCGGAACGGCAATTAACGGATTAAAAATTACGTATGGAACGTCTTCAAGGCCGACAATGTCGAACAACAAGCCCGCTGTTACAAGCAGCCCCCAGAACACCGCGATAACGATTGAAGCTTGAAACAGCAAGAATAAATTTCGGCAAAACTGAAAAAATATTTCGCTGTAGGGAAATCGCCAGCTCCATGCGGCTATACGACATTGAAAGAACGGAATTAACAAAAACACGGCCATGCTGACGCGAATTAAATCGGATTTTTGCGAAGGCACAACCTCAAAATTCCCTCCCGTCGGCGAATACCATGACCACAAACGATAAAGCCAAAATATTAATAACACTCCCGCAAGCCCAAGCAAAAAATTAAAAAGCCTTCGGCCCCAATGCTCTTGCGTAAGCCAAAACGCAAACGGCACTAAAAAAATCACAGTCAACGGGACGCACCGAAGTGGCCCCGTCTGTGCAATAGCGTAAACTCCCAGCAGCAAGCCTTGAACTATAGCCGAGATTATCACCCAGATATAACGCTTCTTATCGATGTTGTTCATGATGAAAAATTTTTATTTCGAATAGGTGTATTTAAGTCCGCCCTTCAACGCCTTCGGCAAAGTTCGTGATGAAAGAGTCGCGCTGCCGTCCTTAAGTTCGACTTTATGAAGCGTCAATGGCAACGGGAATTTTCGCAAGTTTACAAGCGGTTGAATTTTTGAGAGTGCCTTTTTAGTTACGTAGTCCGGAACGTCGAGCTTGTTTACTTTAAGCTGGGGATTGTCGAGCCATAACTCTTTGCCCTTCACGATTTTCAATTTGCTGTCGATCTCAATCAGAATATCGAGGAGCGAATATTTGTAATAGCCGCGGCCATTGAGTCCCGAAGGTTTAATCTTCATGGCTAAGTCGTGCCAATGCTCGTCTTTCTTGCCAAAATTTTTATTTGCGATTGATTTATTGATGTCGCTCTCGTAAAGAGTCGCCGTTGCTAAAACTGAAATCGCGTCTTTGCATTCGACATTCCCTTTTGCCCATTCGCTAGGCTCGTTGAACTGAACGCCGCGCATACTAACGACTAAAGAACTCAAGCGCAGTTTGTCAATCACGACGCCTTGCAAATCCATATAAACATTATTAAAAAGTCCTGTCGCGTCGGGTTTGTCAGAAATTATCAGCGTGGCTTTCTCGGGCGTGAATTTTTTCACATAGAAGTTCAAGAGATCGTTTACTTCATCAGCGAAGGCAACGCACGGGAACAAAAGCATCACGATTACGAGTGCGGATAAAATTTTTCTTTTCATTTTATAAAATATCTCCCGGAAATAAATTTTTGAAAATTATTATAATATACAGTTAGAATAATGAGGAACGAGGAATGGCAAATTAAAAATTGAATCTCAACGACGAAATTAAAAATTCTCTCGACATAGCTGACATTATCGGCGAACGAGTTAAGCTCAAAAGAGCGGGGCGCGGTTTTGTTGGGCTATGTCCTTTTCATGGCGAAAAAACTCCGTCCTTTCATGTTTATCCTGATACACAGAGTTATTATTGCTTCGGTTGTCAGGCCGCAGGAGATATTTTTACGTTCGTTATGAAAATTGATGGCTTGAGTTTCAGCGAAGCTCTTGGCCTCTTAGCCGCGCGAGCCGGAATCAAAATTTCTAAACATGAAGGCAAAAACGCGGGCGAAAAATCAGCTTACGAAATTTTAGACATGGCCGCGAAATTTTTTACAGAAAATCTCACTAGCGCGAAGGGCTCGGTCGCTCGTGCTTATATGCAGCGTCGCGGAATGGATTCGGACGACATTGAAAAATTTTCTCTTGGTTACAGTCTGAACTCGTGGGACAGCCTCACGAATTATTTACGTCGCCTTGGCGTCAAAGACAGAGAATTATTAAATACGGGACTTTCTATTCAAAGCAGCCGGGGACTTTATGACAGGTTCCGCGGAAGATTAATCTTTCCTGTTAGAGACGTCGCCGGACGTGTTATAGCGTTCGGGGGAAGATTAATCGACGGCGAAGGCGCAAAATATATCAACAGTCCCGAGAGTGAAATTTACAGTAAACGAAAAAATTTATATCTTCTTCACGAGGCAAGAAAATTTATAAAAGAAAAAAATCGCTCGCTCTTAGTCGAAGGATACATGGACGCTTTGCGGCTTCATAAATGCGGATTCGGCGAAGCGGTTGCATCTTTGGGAACGTCATTGACCGCCGAACAGGCCGACTTATTGGCGC
>CAJORD010000216.1 GCA_905236605.1 uncultured Synergistales bacterium
ACTCACCCGAACCCTAAAGAAGCTCTTAGCGACGGTCCAAATATGATCCCTTTAGATAAGATGCCTCGATTTTTAGATGAAGTTCTCGCTATTCATAACGCCCGCGCGAGTATTGCAAAGGAAGATTAAAAATTGAATTATTCAAACGAAGAACTCTTAGACGCCGCAAAAAAATTAATGCGCACGGAAGCAAATGAAATTCTAAATTCCGCTGAAAAAATCGGCTTTGAAGTCGTCGAAGCAGCAAGAGAAATTTTTGCGTGCGAAGGTCGCGTCGTAGTCGTCGGTCTTGGGAAGTCCGGACATGTCGGACGGAAAATTTCAGCAACACTTGCATCACTTGGGACGCCGTCTTTTTTCCTTCATGCTGCCGAAGCCGTTCACGGTGATTTAGGAATGGTCAGGCGCGAAGACGTCGGCCTCTTAATCAGCAACAGCGGGGCCTCTTCAGAAATAACCGCGCTACTTCCACACTTCCGAAGAATTGGCGCGAAGATGATTGCGATAACTGGAAATTTGACATCACCACTTGCGGATCATTCTGATATTGTCATAGATGCTCACGTTGAGACCGAAGGCGACCCTTTACAGCTCGCTCCGATGAGCAGCACGACACTTGAACTTGCGATAGGCGATTCGATTGCGGTACTTGTTGCAATGTTGCGCGGCTTGAAGCGCGAAGATTTTGCGGTGTTTCACCCGGGCGGAGCTCTTGGCCGAAAATTATTAACTCGCGTTTCAGATGTCATGGGTACGGGCGAACAGTTACCAGTTGTGAAAAAGGGCGTTAGTGTTAAAGACGCTCTTTTTGTTATCACGGGCAAAGGTTACGGCGCGGCTTGCGTCGTTGACGAAGACGAAAATTTAATCGGGATATTCACGGACGGAGATTTAAGGCGATTAATGGAGCGTTCTGGCAATGACGCTTTCAAAACTAAAATTGAAGACGCAATGACAAAAACTCCGCGGACGATTTCGCCTGACGAACTCGCAGCTAAGGCCGTGCGCGTCATGGAACAAAATGAAATTAGCGTCTTAATCGTCGTTGAAAATCATAAGCCCGTCGGTATCGTTCACATTCACGAATTATTGAAAGCAGGTATAGCATGAGCAAAAAAATTTTAGGAATTATTCCGGCGCGTTACTCGTCAACAAGATTCCCCGGCAAGCCGTTAGCTGATATAAACGGCAAGCCTATGATCCAACACGTCTATGAACGAGCATTGAAAGCAAAATCTTTATGCGATGTCTTAGTTGCGACTGACGACGAAAAAATCATGAACGCCGTTAAAAATTTTGGCGGTCAAGTCGTGATGACGGATTCAAATTTACCGAATGGCACCGCGCGCTGTGAACAAGCTTCAAGAATTTATAATCAAAATATCGACGCTGTGATTAATATTCAAGGCGATGAACCGTTGCTTGACCCGTTAATGATTGACGAAGTCGCAGAATTATTAAACGATAGCGAATGCGCGACGCTTTGCAGCGAATTAAAGTCAGATTTTGAAAATCCCAATATAGTTAAAGTCGTAATGTCGCAGAACGGGGACGCAATTTATTTTTCTCGCTCGCTGATCCCATATAAACGCAATAAATCAGACTTGCCAATTCTTCAACATATCGGCATATACGGCTACAGCTTAGAATTTTTGAAAACGTATGTAAAGTTGCCGCCGACGCCATTGAGCGAAGCAGAGAGTTTAGAGCAATTAAAAATTCTCGAACATGGTTATAAAATTAAAACTAAAATCACAGAAAGCAAATTAGAAAGTCTCGGTGTCGATACGCCCGAAGATTTAGAAAAAGTGAGGGAGATTATTAAAAATGCCAGATTTTAAACACGTTGTAATAATCAGCGATAATATTAGAGGCCATTATCATCAGTCATTAGGCGTTGCAGAATGGATTAGTCGTCTTAGTGATGCGGAAGTCGGAGAGCCTGTTAAAATCCCAGAAATTTCAGGTTTAAAAAAATTTTGGAAATTAAAATTCACGGGACGCAAAATTCCAGAGCGAGGCCCGGATTTTTCAAAAAAATGGCTGCGTTCGTTAGGAATTTCGCATAAAAGATTTTATCCCGGAACTTTATTTATTTCCGCTGGAAGTTCTGCCGCGCCGTTCTGTCTTGCACTTGCGAAGGCCACAGGAGGAAAATCCGCAGTAATAATGACGCCTTCGATATTTGGCACAAAGCCTTTCGATTATGCCATAATCCCTGAACATGACCCGCACGACCTTGATGCCCCTAAAATTTTAACGACGTTAGGAGCGCCTAATCACATTAATGCTTCATTAGTTCAGAAGACCGCAGATAGTTTCTTTGGACACAGGAATTTCAAAAATAAAGTTGTTTCTGTTCTTATTGGTGGCAGCGATTCAAATTACATGCCTGATGTTAAATGGGCGAATAAAATTCTCGGTGAGCTAAGTCAGTTCCGTGACGTTACGATTTTAATTACGACTTCACGCCGAACGCCTGAAGAAGTTGAGCGACGAGTCGAAGAAATTTTTTCTTCATGTCCTTCGATTGGTTACATGTTAATTTTGTCGCGAAATCCAAAGGTCAACGCTGTAACTTCGATTTTAGGCGCAGCCACTCACGTTTTAGCGACTGAAGACAGCGTGTCCATGGTATCTGAAGCGGTTACGGCGGGTTTCAAAGTCGGCTTGCTGCGAGTTCCAAGAATTACAGGCCCGATTAAGAAAGCTTTAGGCTATGGAACACAACGATTTGATGAGATGTTCGAGCAGATGCAATCGCGAGGACTGATTGAGGACTTAGGGATCGAGCCTGACCTCGATAAATTTTTGTCGCCTGATGAACAAAAACATTATCAGGACTTCAACGAGGCCAAGCGCGC